>JBOGGH010000022.1:0-14039 GCA_050743905.1 Acidimicrobiales bacterium | reverse complement strand
GACCACCACCACCGGTGTCCGAGCGGTGTGGGTAGCGGTGGCTTATCCCGTGGGTGACCCGCCGATCAGGCCCTGTTCGGCCAGGTCGGGTCCAAACGTGAAGACCTCACCATCGAAACGCTGGTCGGTGCGTCTCGTGCATAGGGCACAGGCGCCCGACCAGCGGTTTCGCGTTCGGGCTGAGATCTGAGATTGGCGTTTCTCGGGGCTTTTTCTCGGGACCTACTCAACTTCTGCGCACCCTGCCCTATGCAGGCAGTCGCCGCGCACGCAGGCCCTACGCTGTCCCTTCGCGATTGTCGGTTCGGCCCGAGCTGCGGTGCATAGGGCTGCACTGGTGCTGCTCTATGCAGTTGCCCTACTCAATGTCGCCCAAGGCTGTTTTCAAAACCGGCGGATACAGCGCCCACGTCCGCAACGTGAGAGCCGGGCGTTCGAGTCCGCTCACCTCCACCACATCGCCGGATTCGAACACGCCGGATTCGAACTGCGGCGAAGAGAAGAGCAAGTCGAAGGGCTCCTTGTATGCCGCTTCGATCACGTGTCCGTCACGCACCTGGACCTCGTCGAGCATGGCGGCGTTGAAGAGCCGCCTAGTCCGGTCCCCGGCCCGCCGGTAGGCGGTGGCACAACGCGTAGAGAACCGGACGGCGAGTTCCATGACTTCCTGCACGTCGTCGAGGCTCGTGTCGATCATTCCCGGGCGTGATTCGATTACCCGCAACTCAGCTCCGAGCGCTCCTGCTCGCGCCGGAGCACGGTGACATCGAGGGCGTTGGCGTAGTACGCCTCCATGAGCTTGTAGCGCTCGGAGTCGAGTCGCTCGTGCTGGAGGGCAAACAGCTCGCGCTCGGCCGTCGTGTCCTCATGGCGGGTGGCTAGCTCCGCGGCGATCGCCTGGCGCAATCCCTCGGCCCATTCGACGGGCACCTCGATGCGGCTGTAGAGACCCTCGACCTCAGCGTCAAGGTGGTCAGCCGTGACATAGCGCTCCCGACAGCCCGTGCCATTGCGCCGGTCCTTCTGGCCGAGGCAGTAGAAGTAAGGCAGTAAGGCATGCGCTGTGCATACCTATGCAGTTGCCCTGATCACACTTTGTCGCCTCGCCTGTAGGCAGCGGCGTCATTGAGGGCGGGTGCGAGTGGCGCGAGCGAGGTCCAGAGAAGTTCAGCTAGTGAGCCGGATGGCACTACGAGTCCGCCAGTGGCGGAGGTACCAGCCTCCCCAAGCCATCGCTGGAGGGCGATGCGAACTGCGGCGCCCACGCTTGCTGAGAGCACCCGGGCAATGTGCTCGTCAGGATCGCCGATGCGCTTGGCGATCACGGCCGTAAGGGGGTCTTCGACCCCGGCGGCTGCGTCGAGGAATGCGTCACGAAGCGGGGAACAGGTGGTGATGAGGAGCAACAGCTTGGGATCGTGGCTGCCCGGCTCCGTGTACTGCTCGACGATGGCCTCGACCACGGCATCGGCGAGGAGGACACTCGGAGACCGAGCGGCCACCGCGGCCGCGACTCGTGCGTCGCGTTCGGCGGTGACGGCAGCGACGATCGCCTCCTCGCGGCTGGAGAAGTAGTTGTTGTAGGTCCGTGGCGAGACCCCGGCAGCGTCGGCGATGTCGTCAACCCGTACATTGTCGGGCCCTCGTTCCAGCGCCAACCGCAAGGCGGCCTCCCGCAACGCTTTGTGCGTGGCCAGCTTCTTTCTCTCGCGCAACCCAGACCCGGGCGTCGTCACGCGCCCAGCATCGCAGGCAGAGGTGCGCCAACGCAAACTTGCGTGTACGCATATTGTGGCATACGGTTAGGGCCCGCCGCTCGAACAGGAGGGACTGCGCACATGCGAGCCAAGGGCATCGCCTACGTCACCGGATTTGTGACCGATGGGTCAATCTCCCGAGAGCACTTCGACGCCGAGGTGGTCAAGCGAGAGCTGACCATCATCCGCGACGACCTGCACTGCAACGCCGTCCAGATCGTCGGCGGCGATCCGGACCGTCTCGAACTGGCTGCCGGCTGCGCCGCCGAGCTTGGGCTGGAGGTTTGGTTCTCGCCCGCCCCACTGGAGCTGACCCCCGACGCCATTCTCTCGTTGTTCATCGAATGCGCCGAGCGGGCGGAGCGGGTGCGCAAGACCGGCGCGGAGGTTGTGTTTGTCGCCGGCATCGAGCTGACCATCATGGACCGGGGGTTCGTGTCCGGAGACACCCAACAGGAGCGACTCGCTTGCCTGGTGGCCGAGCCTGGCCGTCCCGAACGCTTGCGGGAGGTAAGCGTTCGGGTCAATGACTTTTTGGTCCGTGCCGTGGCGGAGATTCGCGTGCGCTTTGGTGGGAGGATCACCTACGCCTCGATACCGTTCGAGCGGCCCGACTGGACCCTCTTCGACATTGTCGCCGTCGAGTTGATCCGCAACGCCGATGTTGCCGACCAGTACCGCGACGGCGTGCGCGCCATCGTAGCTGGCGGCAAACCCGTCGCAATCACCGGCTTTGGCGCGGCCACCTACCGCGGCGCGGGTGACCGTGGTGCTCGGGCGATGGAGATCGTCGAGTACGACGAGGCCACCCAAACCCCACTCCAATTGGACGGGGAGTACGTCCGAGACGAGGCCGAGCAAGCAGCGACCCTGTGCGACGTGTTGGAAATCCTGGACACTGAAGGCGTCGATAGCGCCTTCATCTGGCTCTTTGAGCTCTGCAACTTCCCACACCGACCCGACGGGGACTCTCGCTACGACCTCGACCTGGCAAGCCCAGGCATCGTCAAGACCCTCGAAGGCTGTAACGGAGACACCTACCCGGACATGACCTGGGAACCGAAAGCCGCCTTCGGCGCGGTCGCCGACTCCTACGCTGGTTGACTGCAGGCACGACCGACCGCGATGTGCGCCGAACGTCACCACTGGCGTGAACCGGGAAGCCTGAGCCCACGATGATCCGGGTGATCGCTGGCTTTGAGCGATGACTGACAGATCGGGCGCTGCGAGTTGGTCCATCCAGTTCCTAGCCGGACGCTGGACGCTCGCCATGCTTACCGAGCTCACCAAAGGGGGACGGCGCTACCAGGACCTTCACGACGCTTTGGACGGCATCTCCCACAAGGTGCTGACCGAGACGCTTCGCCGAGCGGAGCGCGACGGTCTCATCTCCCGCCACCTCGACCCGCATCGCATTGAAACCGCCACGCTCTACGAGCTGACCGACCTCGGCCGGACCCTCGACACGCCAGTCGCTGCGATGGCTGAATGGGCCGACACCAACTGGCTGTCGGTAATAGCAGCGCGCCGACGCTGGGATCGGCAGCGTCGGTAACGCTGACACCGCGCCACTATTGGGTTTGACTCCCGAAGCGCGGGACACTGAAGCGCGGTCCTAACTTGTCGCTCCAAGATCACACACCCGCTGGTCACGCGCTCGCCAGTCGTCCGACGCCCGACGAACGCGGGCTCCGATGGGGAAGATGCGGAGATCGATCGAACTGGCTGTTGGCCTCGCAGTCAGTAGTCGGAGGATCCCTACCCACCATTGAAACGCTGGTCGGCGCCTCTCGTGCATAGGGCACAGGCGCCTGACCAGCGCGTACGCGTTCGGCCGAGAGGTCGGAGATGGGGTTTCTCGGGGCCTACTCAGCCGTTGCGCACGCTGCCCTATGCACCTGCACTAATCAACAGAGAGGCCGCGTCACGATGCCGCGATCCCCGTCTCGGCGAACCGGATGGAATGGAGACGCGCGTCAGGTCGTCCAGGACCGGAGTTTCTCGGGGTTGAGAATTGGCATGATGCGCTTGATATGGGTCCATGCGACTCCGCGCAGGCCAGCACCACCCCCGTCGCGGCGCCAGATTCTTCGGGCACGTCTCGTTGACAGCGGTGTGGATCGGACGCCGATCTGTGCCTCCTCACAGCGGTGCTCGTTGCGAGGAGGTCGACCCGTACGGTCATCGATGGATTCATGACCGCAGATATTCGAGTACGGCGAGGACTCGCCGGTGATCGGCATTGGATGGTGGTAGGTCGAATTTGAGAAAGATGCTGCTGATGTGCTTCTCGACCGCTCGTTCGGAAACCGTGAGCCGAGTGGCGATCGTGGCGTTTGACCGACCTTCGGCCATGAGGGTGAGCACTTCGCGCTCCCTGGGGGTCAAGGAGTCGAGTGCCCTCGACCGACTGCTCGCGCCGATGAGTTCGGCGATGACCTCGGGATCGAGGGCCGTGCCGCCGCCGGCGACCCTGGTCAGCGCGTCGGTGAAGTCGGCGACGTTGCCAACTCGGTCCTTGAGCAGGTACCCGATGCCGGCTGCGCCACGAGGCCCACGCTCGCCGAGAAGTTTTCCCAGGAACCGGGTCTCGACGTACTGCGAGAAGACCAATACCGGGAGACCTGGGTGGTCCTGCCGGAGGGTCAATGCGGCACGGAGCCCCTCGTCGGTGTAGGTGGGTGGCATCCGAACGTCGATAAGGACCACGTCCGGGTGGTGCCGAGCAACCGCCTCGATCAGCGAGGCTGGGTCGCCAACGGCCGCGGGCACCTTGTGGCCGCGGTCGGCGACGATCTCAACGATCCCTGCCCGGATCACCGCCGAGTCCTCGGCAACGACCACTCGCAACGGTGCTGTCGCGCTCATGGCTTGGTGGGAAGTTCTACGGTGACCACGGTGGGACCACCGATCGGGCTCGTCACCTCCAGTTGACCGTCGACGGTGGACAGTCGTTCCCTTAGGCCGCTCAACCCACCGCCGGTGACTTCGACACCTCCGATCCCGTCGTCGGTAACGATCAGTCGAAGCAGGTCACCATCTTGGACCAACTGGAGCGAAACGGTGGATCCTCCACTGTGCTTGGCTGCGTTCGCCAAAAGCTCGGCTGCGCAGAAGTACACGATCTCTTCTATCGCCGGTGATGGCCTCTTTGTGACGGACACTTTGGACCGGGTTGGGAGCGGACTTCGAGCCGCCAGGGTGGCGAGCGCAGGCTGGAGACCTTCCTCTAGTTCCGGTGGACGGATGCCGCGGGCGAGATCGCGCAGCTGACGGAGCGCGGCGTTGGCGCGGACGTGCGCGTCGTCCACCAATAGCCGGGCATGAGCGACCTCGGGGGGGCTGTGTTGCTCCGCTTGCGCCAGCTTCTCGTGGGCCAGACCGAGCTTCATGGCTAACCCGACCAGTTCGGCCTGAGCGCCGTCGTGGAGGTCCCGTTCCAGGCGGCGTAGCCGCGCCGATGCGTCGTCGACCGCGCCGGCACGCGCTCGCTCGAGCTGGCGGACCCGCGATGACAGTGACGTCGGACCGAGCAGGTCGGCGAGGAGGTGCTGGTCCAGGTAGAGGACCGCTCGCAACGCCCATGGTGCGATCCACCAACCGATCGCGCCCATTGCGGTGAGCAGCAGGGTCCTCTGCCACGTGTCGAACTCGAAGGAGCCGAAGTTGATCACGAAGTGGCGCGAAACCCCGTTGGTCTGGACGGTCGTGGTCCCAACGTCGGCGGCCCACTGTGCCGGCGCCAGCATCCACCACAAACTGCCGACTCGCAGCACGATCACCACAACGAAGCTCGCTAGGGCCAGTGGGCACTTGAGGACCAGATAGGCACGGGCGCGCCAGGCTGCCCGGTCGACAATGCCGGAGCGCACCCAGCCGACGACTCCCGGCTTCGGCTGGAACGGTGGCGGCGGGGCGACATCCTCGTCGAGGAATCTCCGTGCAAGCGCTCGGTTGAGCCCCCCAAGTTGGAGGGCGACCACCGAGGACAGTGCGAGCAGCACCAATCCCACCAAGATGACCGATAGACAAATGCCGAAGAAAAACGAGGCCACCACGAACGCGAATCCGGAGACGCCGAGCGGGAATGCCACCAACGCGTAAAGGAGCTCCCGCCAGGAACGGCGGGTAAAGGGTGCGCCCACGACAAGCGCCCAGGAGCCGTGGCGGGGTGGAGCGCCCACTGACGAGGATGGCGCAGGTGCCGACGAGCCGGGCATCAAGTCAAGTCTCGCCGATGAACGTCTAGCGGGCCGGGCCATGAGCGTTCTCACGAGGATGGCGCTGCGCTGGGTGAGTGCGCCGCGACCGGAGGGCAGATGAAGGTGCGCCGGACTCGTCTCGATCGCAGAATGTAGGCGATGCCCACCAGGCTCGGGAGCGAGTCGACGACCGTGCCCAGAGGTGACTTCTCGCCGAGGAAGTGCCACGAAATGAGAGCCAGCACCGTCAGGCAGTTGAGGATGACGCTGTTGACGATCGCCGCCTTTCGTCGCCGGATCATGAGCGCGAGAACGACCAGGGTGTAGATGGCCAAGGCGACGTTGGCGCCGACGTAGAACAGCAGAGCTCCGACTGGGACAAACGAGGTCAAGCCGGCTCGTGCGGGGTTTGCGTAGATGACGACAGCGCCCACCGATAGCCCGAGACCGTGCAGCGCCTGTATGACCAGACCGAAGATGTACAGGAGCAGCCATCCCCGAAGCCCCGACGAAGCACTCGGTCGGGATGCGCTACCTTCGTCGTTGTTGGCGGCCGCAACTGAACCCATGCCCTTATGATTGCCAGTGACGGCACGGTTATCGATAGTGCGGCCACCCGGATGTTTGGTTCGGCTAGCCGCACTCGTGTGGGCTTTGTCGTGCCGCGATTCCGGTGACCTGAGAGGCATCGGATATGCCGATTGTGCGCCGTTCCGAGGCGGATCTATTCGATCGTGTCCACCAATCCTCTCGGACCGATGAGCATCAGAGCGGCTCAAGGCGGGCCTTGAGTAGGCAGAACTCATTACCTTCGGGGTCGGCCAGAACATGCCACGACTCGTGCCCTGTCTGACCAACGTCGGCGGGGCGAGCACCGAGATTCAGCAGGCGTTCGAGCTCGGCGTCCTGATCTCGATCGGTCGCGTTGATGTCGATGTGCAGCCGGGATCTCCCCTTCTCCGGCTCGTCCCTGCGACTGAGGATGATCGTCGGCTGCGGCCCACCGAACCCCTCGCGCGGTCCGATCTCCACCGTACCGTCGTCCTCGCGATCGAGCGCGACGAAGTTGAGAACCTCGCACCAGAACCGCGCCAGGACCTCAGGGTTGCGGCAACCGAGCACGAGCTCACTGATGCGACAGGCCATCGTTGAAACCTCCTCGGCGTTGTGGCTTACCAGGGCAGGACGCCGGTCTCGCGGCGATACTGCCCGGTCTGGTTGTCGTGCGTGGGGGTCAGGTCGATGATGATCTGTGCCTCCTCTGCGGGGGTGCGGGTCAGGCCGCGCTCTCTTGCGGTGGGGGACGTGGCGATGGCGCCCGGGTCGGCGGCGTTGACGATGATGTCCTCGGGGCGGAGCTGCGTGGCGAGTTGAACCGTGATCTGGTTGAGAGCGGTCTTCGATGACGGTTGCCCGAGCCAGCCGGGCAGGCTGGCGAAATAGTTGTCCGGATCGCTCGTGAGCCTCAGCGAGCCGACGCTGGAGGAGACATTGACGCCTCCGCCTTGGGTGGATCGACGCAGCAGCGGGAGCATCGCCTCGGTGACTGCGATGACGCCGAACACGTTGGTCTCCAAGACCTCCCGCACGGCGGTGAGGTCGGCGGCACCGGGAGTCTGCGCGGCGCGATCGCCGGCGGTCCCGGTGTTGTTGACAAGTACGTCCAGGCGCCCTGGGTCCTGCTCCAGGTGCGCAACTGCTCGACCGATGCTTTCGGGGTTGGCCACGTCGAGCTGCACGGCGCGCACGTCCAAGTCCTCGGCTCGCAGGGCGGCTGCCGAGTCCTGTGCGTCGCGGTAGTTCCGGGCGCCCAGGAAGACGGTCATGCCAACACGGGCCAATCCAGCGGTGACGGCGTACCCGATTCCTCGGTTGGCTCCGGAAACGAAAGCGACTCTTGGCTGTTCGGTCATGTGCTCCTCCCGATCTGGAACGCATCTCCAACCAGTCGCCTCGCATTCAGCTAGCAGGCGACCCGTCCGAGGGCTGACCCACGGAAACCTGGGACGCCTCGACACCGGTCGAATCGAGAGGGAGGTGGAAGGATCTGTGGCGACGTCGAGCCGCGATCGCGCAGTCAGATGAGAGGCACACGCAACGACAGGTCCGGATTGCCTTCGCTCCGCCCGCCGGAGCGTGCCCTGGATCGGGAATCTTGGCTCGCTGGTCAACTTCCAGTCCGCTCATAGTCGAGGACACGCGTCTTCATGAGCGACCGGAGCAGCTCAGTCGGCAGCTCCTTGTTGTAAGGAAGCTTGATGAACCCCGCCCCGGCCTCGAAGTCGGCGGCCTTCACCGCTGCCCTCTGGGACGCGAAGAATTCCGGAGTGAACCGGAGCGAGCAATGGTTCTTGAAGTTCTGCAGCATCCATAGGTTTGCCCGTTCACCGCGGACGTACGTCGGGAGGTTCCACTTCAGTTCCTCTCGCGCTTTCGGGTCGGCTTTTCGGCTCAGGGTCCTCAGCGCTTCGAGGTGTGGGCGTTGCTGGTCGTTCAGCCTCGCGAAGTAGTCATCGACGCTGGCACGTTTCGGCATTGGCATAGGAGCAGCTTTCCTTTCTGTTCGGAGTCAGCATCCTGCGGTGGTTACTTGCTAGCCACCTTGGAAGAGAGTGGGGTTGCAGGGAAGCTCACCGTCACGATCAAGCCGCCCTCCGGTTGAGAGCGGATCTGGAGATCTGCGCCGTGGGCATCGGCGATTTGGGTGACGATGGAGAGACCGAGGCCGAGCCCCTCCGGGCTGGTCGTCCGCTCCGAGCCGGCGCGCTGGAAAGGCTCAGACAGACGGCTGACCTCCTGTGGCGACACGAGAGACCCGGTGTTGATCACGGTGAGCGTCGTAAGAGTGGACGCGGCCGAGACCGTTATTTCGACGCGACCGCCAGTGACGTTGTAGCGGATGGCGTTGTCGATCAGGTTCGACACGAGCCTTTCGATGAGGCGAGGGTCGCCTGACACCTCGGCATGATCGAGGACGACGTCGACCTGTAATCCCTTGACTGCCGCAGACGACGCGTGGACCTTCAGAGCGTGGCGCACGGCGGAGGAAAGGTCGACCGGTTCGCGATGCTCGAGGCCGCGTTGGCTGCGGGCCAAGGTGAGGAGCGCATCGATGAGCTGTGCCTGATCCTTGCCGACGTCGACCGCCTCCTGGCAGGCAGTTCGGAGTGATGCGAGGGTGATATCAGGATTCGCAAGGGCCACCTGGAGGAGGGTCTGGCTCAGCATGAGCGGGGTGCGTAGCTCGTGGGAGGCGTTGGCGACGAAGCGCTGCTGAGAGTCGAAGGCTGCCTCGAGGCGAGCAAGCAGTCCGTCGATCGTGTCGCCCAGGTCCTTGAGCTCGTCGGCGGGCCCGTCGAGTGCCAGTCGTTCGTGCAGGTTGCGCTCGGAGATCTGACGGGTTGTGGTGGTCATGACCTGGAGTGGGCGGAGGACTCGACCCGCGACGATCCAGCCCAACAACACCGAGGCGCCGATCAGGACGACGAAGATGATGCTCGACCCGATGAGGACTTGGTGTGCGTCGAGGATCGGATTGGCCACATGCAACACAGATCCTCTGGGCACCGAAGTCACCAACCCGCCGGTGCCCGACCCCGTGTGAAACGATCCACGGACCGCAGGTTGGATGGGCTGGGGGCGCCGATTCCAGACAATCAGGAAGTACGTGATGAAGACAAGCACGATCCCCGAGGGGAAGAAAACACAGCAGTAGAGCGCGGTCAGCCGGAATCGGACCGTCCGTCGGCGGAGGAGGGGTCCGGGAGCCAAGTCGCGCAGCTGGCCGCGCCACGTCACGGGTCAGTTTGCGATCCGGTAGCCGAACTTGGCGACCGTCTCGATCACGGGCGGATCGCCGAGCTTCGCCCGGAGGCGACTGATGGTGGTCCTCACCGCCTGACTGAACGGATCTGCGGCCTCGTCCCAGACGCGTTCGATGAGCTCCTCCGAGGACACCACCACACCGCCCGCAGCCAGGAGGACTTCCAAGACAGCGAACTCCTTGGGGTTGAGCGACAGGAGACGTCCAGCTCTGGTGGCCGTCCGTTGCGATGAGTCGAGCAGCAGGTCTGCGTGAGTGAGCGTCGGAGGCAACGAGGCGCCCGGCCTGCGAACGAGGGCACGGATGCGTGCTACCAGCTCGGTGAAGTCACAGGGCTTCGACAGGTAGTCATCAGCACCGATGCCGAGGCCCTCGACTCGGTCCTGCACTGATCCTGCCGCAGTCAGCATCAGCACCCGGCTGGGAGATCTTTCAGCTACCAGCGCCTTGCAGACATCGTCGCCGTGGGCGCCCGGGAGGTCCCGATCCAGCACGACGACGTCGTAGGTGGTGACAGCCAGATGATCGAGGGCATCTTGGCCATCAAAGACAACGTCGACGGCCATGCCGGCCTGACGGAGACCAGCCGCCAAGGTCATGGCCAGCTTGGCATGGTCTTCGACCAGAAGCACCCTCATCGTCACTCCTCCTACCACCTCGCCCGGCCCCCGTGGTGGCTGGCCAGGGCAGTTGACGAACCCAGGATGCCTGATCTGGTGTTGCAAAACCATTACTGCGTTGCGGCGCTGCAACATCGGCTCTCGTACAACGTCACCATGAGCCTGAGAGCTAACCAAGGCGACGACGAGCGTAGGAACCATCGACGCGGAGGGCGGTGGATCCGGCGGCTGACGAGAGGCCCTGCTCGTCACGGATGGAGTCGTCTCGACCACAATCCATGGCGATCGCGCCGTCGTGCCGACTTCGCCATCGGGGCCGCTGGCCTTGTCGCCATGGGCCTGCTGGTGGCTGCCTGTAGCACTGGGAGCAGCGGTCCTGGAGTGGCCGGCGCCGGCGGGAACGCCGCGAGCACGTCGGCCCCATCGGCAGGAAGCGGCGCATCGTCGGGCTCGTCTCCTACGCGGGAGGCAGAACTGCTCAAGTTCTCCCAATGCATGCAATCCCACGGGATCGCTGACTTTCCCGACCCGAGCAACGGTGTTCTCAGCATCCCAGCCAACTCGGGAGGCGACCTCAACTCCCAGTCCCCGCAGTTCCAGGCCGCCCAGAGCGCATGCAAGAAGTTCATGCCTGGGGGCAACCTCACCTTGGGTGATCAGAGCGCAGCGGCGCTCAAATACGCCGAATGCATGCGATCACACGGACTGCCCGACTTCCCCGATCCCAATGGCCAAGGCGCGATCGTCACCAGCGGCCAGGGGGATCTCAACCCCAAGTCAGCGCAGTTCCAAGACGCCGCAAATGCATGTCGCAGCCTGTCGGGTCCGTTCAAGTTGCAGTTCGGCACCGGGGCGCCGCCCAGCGGCGGGAGCGGTAACGGCGGCGCGAGCGCCGGATGAGCACCTCAATCACTGAGGCGACCGTCGGAGCCCCCGGAGTGGTACCGGAACCAGGGGGCATTCCCCGTCGGCGTCTGCGTCGATGGGTCACTGCAGCGGCGGTGGTCGTGCTCGTCGCCATCGTCGTGGTGGTCGTGACCGATCCATTCAAGTCCGGGCATGCCGCCCAGAGCGGCGTGCAGGACAATTCCTACCCGACCTCGATCGCCACCGTGACCCGCCAATCGCTCTCATCTCAGTCCGAGGTTGAGGCCACCTTGGGGTACGCCGGCAGCTACACCGTGATCGGCCATGTCCAGGGCTCGGCGACTGCTCTCCCGGCTCTGGGGCAAGTGATCTCAAATGGCCAAAGCCTCTACTCGGTCGACGGCTCGCCGGTCGTGCTGCTCTACGGCTCGACGCCCGCCTACCGCTCCCTGTCGTCGGGTACGAGCGGCAGTGACGTCGAGCAACTCAACAGCGACTTGGTCTCCCTCGGTTACGCGACGAGCGCCGAGCTGAGCCCTACATCTGAAGATTTCGGCTACTGGACGACCGTGGGGGTGGAGAAGCTCCAGGCCGCGCTCGGAGTGACCGAAACCGGTACCCTCGTCCTCGGCCAAGCCGTCTTCTTGCCCAGCGCACTGCGAGTGACGACGCTGTCGGCCACGTTGGGTGGTCCCATCAGCGGTCCGGTGCTCCAAGGGACCTCGACTACTCGCCAGGTGACGATCGCCCTGGATGCCTCGGAGCAGTCCGAGGTCAAAGTCGGTGACCACGTCACGATCAGCCTGCCCGACAACCAGACCACGTCG
Organism: Acidimicrobiales bacterium; assembly: GCA_050743905.1. Taxonomy (GTDB): domain Bacteria; phylum Actinomycetota; class Acidimicrobiia; order Acidimicrobiales; family RAAP-2; genus JBOGGH01. The sequence continues at coordinate 1,943 of JBOGGH010000022.1, read as the reverse complement.
GGGGTGGTGTCTTCGGTAGGAACGGTCGCCGTTGCTTCCCCCAGTGGAGGAAGTGCGACCGTCACGGTCGAGGTGACACCAACAGACCCCGCGGCCACCGGCGCCTTCGACCAAGCGCCGGTCGAGGTGCTGATCACGGCCGGAACCGTCAACGACGCCCTAGTCGTTCCCATAAACGCCCTGCTCGCCCTCGCCACCGGCGGCTACGCCGTCGAGGAGGTCGAGGCTTCCGGCGCCCACATGCTGGTGCCAGTGACGACGGGGCTCTTCGATAGCGCCGACAATCTGGTCCAAGTGACCGGCTCGGGGCTCGCTGCCGGCCAGCGGATCGTGGTCCCCAACACATGAGCGGCTCGGTCACCACATCGAATCCCGGGGAGGCCAGAGCACCGTGTGGGACGCCCGACGTCGGTGCCGGCACGCATCCGCTCGTCCTCGAGCTCGACCACGTGACCAAGGTCTACCCGAGCAACCCGCCCGTGCGAGCACTGCAAGACGTGAGCCTCGGCGTGATTGCCGGCGAACTGGTGGCCATCGTGGGGCCGTCGGGATCGGGCAAGACGACCCTGCTGCACATCGCCGGTAGCTTGGATCGGCCGACGAATGGCATGGTGCGCGTTACCGGGCTCGACGTAGCTGCCCTGACGGACCGGCAGCTGGCGGTCGTGCGTGCCACCCGGATCGGATTCATCTTCCAGCAGTTCTTCCTTGCTGAGCACGCAACCGCGGTCGACAACGTTGCCGACGGCCTGCTCTACGCGGGGATCGCCGCCGCCGAACGCCGACGCCGGGCAATCGATGCCTTAGAGCGCGTGGGCCTGGGAGCCCGCGGCCACGCCCGTCCTACCCAGCTCTCAGGCGGCGAACGCCAGCGCGTCGCCATCGCCCGTGCCCTTGTTGGGCGCCCCGCCATCGTGCTGGCTGACGAGCCCACCGGCAACTTGGACAGCGCCACTGGGCAGAACATCTTGACGCTCTTCGACGAGCTCCACGCCGGAGGAAACACGATCGTTGTCATCACTCACGACCGCGAGATCGCATCACGGTTCCCCCGGCGCGTAGAGATGCTCGACGGTCGCGTGGTCTCCGATACGTCGGCTTGCGAAGCGTCTGCACCTCCCATCCGACCTGTCGACGCCGACAGCAACGGCCCGGATCGCCCAGACGCGGCACCCGGAGGATTCCAACCGTGACCACCACTCGGCGAGGAGACACCTTCTCCAGATCCGATGCCGTCGATGCCACCGAGTTGGCCCCCCGGCACTTGCACTTTTCCGATCTAGCCCATCTGGCCAGCGTTGGATTGCGCACCAGGCGACTGCGTGCCGCGCTTTCCGCTCTGGGGATTGCCATTGGCGTGGCAGCAATTGTGGCTGTACTCGGAATCTCTTCATCGTCTCAGGCCGGGCTGCTCGCAGAGATCAATGCACTCGGAACCAATCTGCTCACCGTGTCGAGCGGGCAGACCCTCTTTGGCAAGCCCGCCGAGCTACCCACTACTGCGGCCGGCATGATCGGCCGCGTCGGTCCGGTCACCGACGTCCAGTACATCGGGACGACCACAGTCGATGCCTTCCGCAGCCCGCTGATCCCGACGATCGACACCAACGCCATCTCCGTCGATGCTTCCAGCCTCGAATTGCCCCAAGCGGTGGGAACGTCCGTAGCGGAAGGGGTGTACCTGAGTGCTGCAACCGAGACGGAGCCCGTCGCCGTGCTCGGCGCAGCTGCCGCCCAGCGTTTGGGAATCGATCACGTCTTTCCGGGCCTACGGATCTGGGTGGGTGGCCAGTGGTTCTATGTGGTTGGCCTTTTGCACCCCGCGGTGTTGGCTCCTGAGATTGACTCCTCGGTCCTCGTGGGCTTTGGCGCCGCAGAGAAATACCTTGGCCTCGACGGCCATCCCTCCACCATCTATGCGCGGGCGCAAACCTACGAAGTGG
>JBOGGH010000021.1:0-14344 GCA_050743905.1 Acidimicrobiales bacterium | reverse complement strand
CGGGGGTGCCGCGCCGGTCCTCCGCGTCCGGCACCTCTCCAAGGAGTTCTCGGGCAACCGGGCGCTGTCGTCCGTCTCGCTCGACGTGCGCGCCGGGGAGATCCACATGCTGGTCGGGCAGAACGGCTCGGGGAAGTCCACCCTGATCAAGGTGCTGGCCGGTCTCTACCTTCCCGAGGACGGAGGGAGGATCGAGGTGGACGGCCAGCCGCTGCACTTCGGCCGGCCGGACCACGCCTACCACCTCGGGTGCCGCTTCGTCCACCAGGACCTGGCCCTGGTGGACGACCTCAACGTCCTGGAGAACCTGTTCCTCGGGGCGGACTACCCCATGCGGTGGGGCTGCATCGACAACCGGGGGTCGAGGCGGGTGGGCCGGGAGATGGTGGCCCGGGTGGGCCTGGACGTGGACCTGCGGGCCAAGGTCTCCGAGCTCAACGCGTCGCAGCGCACCGGCGTGGCCATCGCCCGGGCGCTGCGGATCGACGAGCAGGCTCCGGAGCGGGTGCTGGTGCTGGACGAGCCGACGGCCACCCTCCCCGCCGACGAGGTGTCCGAGCTGCTCCAGACGGTGCGGGCGGCGGCGGCCGAGGGGGTGGCCGTCCTCTTCGTCACCCACCACCTCGAGGAGATCTTCCTCCTCGGGGACACCGTCACCATCCTCCGCGACGGTTCGGCGGTGCACGCCGGGAGCATTGCCGCCATCACGCGGGCCGCGCTGGTGGAGCACCTGACCGGGAACGAGGACCAGCAGCAGCCGGTGGCGGCCGCGCCGCCGGCCGCCGGGCGGCGCGTGCGGCTCGCTCTCGAGCACGTGAGCGCCCCGGGGTTCAGCGACGTGAGCCTGGAGCTCGGCGAGGGCGAGATCGTGGGCGTGGCCGGGATCACCGGCTCGGGTCGCGAGGCCGTCCTGGGGGCCGTGTTCGGCGCGTCCCGGTGGACCGAGGGCACGGTGGTGGTGGACGGGCGCCAGGTGCCCCGGGGCCGACCGGACCTGGCGATCGGTATGGGCGTGGGCTACATGCCCCCGGACCGGAAGGTCTCGGGCAGCTTCCCCACGCTGAACGCCCAGGACAACCTGACGCTGCTCAACCTGGGCCGGTTCTGGCGGCGGTGCCTCCTCTCCCCGAGGGCGGAGCGGCGGGAGGCGGCGACCTGGTTCGAGCGGCTGGACGTGCGCCCCGCCGGCGCCACCCGCCAGGTCTTCGAGAGCTTCAGCGGCGGGAACCAGCAGAAGATCCTGTTCGGCAAGTGGCTCAGCCGGGCGCCGTCGGTGTTCCTGCTGGACGAGCCCACGCAGGGCGTGGACATCGGCGCCAAGGCCCAGCTCCACCGCCAGCTCCTCGACGTGGCGGCGTCCGGCACGTCGGTCCTGATCAGCTCCACCGACCTCGACGAGCTGGTGACCGTGTGCACCAGGGTGCTGGTGATGGCCGGCGGCCGGGTGGAGCGGGAGCTCACGGGGGACGCGCTGACCGTGACCAACCTGACCAAGAGCTTCGTCCGGGAGGACGAGGAGGCATCAACGCAGATGGGGGCGTCGACATGAAGCTCACGCGGGCGTTCAACACCAGCCTGGAGCGGTTCTCCGGGATCTACCTGTGGGTGGTGTTCATGGTGGTGTTCAGCCTGTGGACGCCGCACGAGTTCTTCACGGTGTCCACCTTCCACTCGGTGGCCACGGCCCAGGCGGTCCAGGGCATGCTGGCCATCGCCGTGCTGGTCCCGCTGGTGGCCGGGCAGTTCGACCTCTCGGTGGGCGCCAACGCCAACCTGGCCGGCATCGTGGCCATCGTGGCCCAGACGATGTGGCACTGGCCCCTGCTCTGGGCGGTGGTCATCGCCGTGGTGGTCGGCTTCGCCGTGGGCTTCGTGAACGGCTTCGTGGTGGTGCGCCTGCGGGTCAATTCGTTCATCGCCACCCTCGGCATGGGCTCGATCCTCGCCGCCTTCCTGGTCATCGTCACCAACTCCACCCAGCCGGCCCCCGTGGAGTCCACCGTGTTCGACAACCTGGCGCAGTACTCGGTGGGCGGCATCACGATCGTGGTCTTCGAGATGCTGGCCCTGGCACTGATCGCCTACTGGGTGCTCGACTGGACCCCCGTTGGCCGCCGCCTCTACGCCACCGGCGGCAACGCCGAGGCGGCGAGGCTCTCGGGCATCCGGGTCAACCGGATCGCCTGGGGCTCCCTCGTCGTGTCCGGTGGGATCGCCGGGATCAGCGGCGTCCTGTTCTCGTCCCTCTACGGCCCGTCGCTCTCGTTCGGGCCCACGCTCCTGCTGCCGGCCTTCGCCGCCGCCTTCCTCGGGTCCACGCAGCTCCAGCCCGGGCGGTTCAACGTCTGGGGCACGCTCATCGCCATCTACGTCCTGGCGACCGGGGTCGAGGGTCTCCAGCTCGTCTCCGGCCAGCAGTGGCTGAGCAACATGTTCAACGGCGTGGCCCTGATCGCCGCCGTCGCCCTGGCCGTCAGCCGGGAGCGGCGCGACGGCTCCCGCAAGGTCCGCGACACCCGCCGCGGGGCGGCGGCCGCCGAGCTGGAGGGGTTTGAGGAGGGGCCCAGCACGGCGCTGGAGTCCGTGGAGGGCATCGTCTCGGACCCGGGCACAGCGGCGGTGGTGGGCGCGGACCGGGAGCGCGGCACCGGCCACCGCTGATGCCGGGCGAGCCGCCGGAGGTCGTCTGGGCGCCCGACCCGGCCCTGGCCGCGGCCTCGCGCCTGGGGGCCTTCCTCCGCCGCTGCCGGGAGGTGGCCGGCACCTGCCTGGACGGCTACGACGACCTGCTGGCGTGGTCGCTGGCCGACCTGGACCGGTTCTGGACCGTGCTGGCCGAGGAGGCCGGGGTGCGCTGGCACCACCGGCCCGCCTGCTCCATGGTCCCCGGGCCGATGCCCGGCGGCGTGCGGTGGTTCCCCGGGGGGACGCTGTCCTACGGCGAGCACGCGCTCCGGGCGGCCGGGGAGCGGCCGGACGACGTGGCCGTGGTGGGCGTCAGCCAGACCCGGCCCGACGTCACCTGGACCTGGTCGGAGCTGGCCGGCGAGGTGCGGCGGGCCCGCTCGGGCCTGCGCCGGCTCGGGGTGGGGCCCGGCCACCGGGTGGCCGGCTACCTGCCCAACGTCCCCGAGGCGGTGGCGGCGCTCCTGGCCACGGCGAGCCTCGGGGCGACGTGGGTGTCCTGCCCGCCGGAGCTCGGGCCCGGGGCCGTCCTCGACCGCTTCGGGCAGGTGGAGCCCACGGTGCTCGTGGCCGTGGACGGCTACCGCTACGGGCGCAAGGCGGTCGACCGCCGCGCCGAGGTGGCCGCCGTGCGGGCCGGCCTCCCCGGCCTGCGCGCCGTGGTCCACCTGCCGTACCTGTCCGGGGAGCCGCTCCCGGGCTCGGTCGCCTGGGACGAGCTCGGCGGGACGAGCCCCGAGCCGCTCGCCTTCGAGCCGGTCGGCGCCGGCCATCCCCTCTACGTCCTCTTCTCCAGCGGCACCACGGGGCTGCCCAAGCCCATCGTGCACGGCACGGCCGGGGTGATGCTGGAGCACTGGAAGGCGCTCGCCCTCCACCACGACCTCGGCCCGGGGGACCGGTTCTTCTGGTTCACCACCACCGGCTGGATGATGTGGAACTACCTCGTGTCGGGGCTCGTCACCGGGTCGTCCATCGTGCTGTTCGACGGGGACCCGGGCCATCCCGACCTGGGGACGGTCTGGCGGGTGGCCGGGGAGGCCGGCGCCACGGTGCTCGGGGTGGGCGCCCCGCTGCTGGTGGCGTCCGAGAAGGCAGGGTTGCAGCCGGCCCGGCTGGCCGACCTCTCGTCGGTGCGCCAGGTGGGGGCCACCGGCGCCCCGCTCCCGGCCCACGCCTACCGCTGGCTGGCCCGGGAGCTGCCCGGGCGCCAGGTCAACGCGGTCAGCGGCGGCACCGACGTGTGCACCGCCTTCGTGGGCATGAACCCGCTGGTGCCGGTGTGGGCCGGGGAGATGAGCCGGCCGCTGCTCGGCTGCGACGTGGTGGCCCTGCGTCCCGACGGCACCGAGGCATCGCCCGGGGAGCAGGGCGAGCTGGTGGTGCGGTCCCCCATGCCGTCGATGCCGGTGGGCCTGTGGGGCGACCACGACGGCTCGCGCCTGCGGGCCGCCTACTTCGAGCGGTTCCCGGGGCTGTGGCGGCAGGGGGACTGGGTGACCTTCACCGAGCGGGGGAGCTGCGTCATCTCGGGGCGCAGCGACGCCACCCTCAACCGCGGCGGGGTCCGCCTGGGCACGGCCGAGCTCTACGCGGTGGTGGAGTCCATGCCGGAGGTGGCCGACAGCCTGGTGGTGCACCTCGAGGCCGGCGACGAGCTCGTCCTGTTCCTGGTCCCGGCACGCCCCGGCCTCGACGAGGCGGTGCGGGCGCGGGTGGCCGCCACCCTGCGGTCCCGCCTCTCGCCCCGCCACGTCCCCGACCGGATCGTGGAGGTGCCGGCGGTGCCGAGGACGCTCACCGGGAAGAAGATGGAGGTGCCGGTGAAGCGGATACTGCAGGGCGAGCCCCCCGAGGCGGTGGTGGCCGGCGGCGCGCTGGCCAACCCGGACAGCCTGCTGCCCTACGTCGCCATGGCCCCGGGACCGCCGGCCGGCGCCGGCGGGGCGATCACGCCGGTCAGCGCTCCTCGCGCCGTTCGGCGAGGCCGAGGATAAGCAGCCCCACGAGGAGGAAGAAGACCACGCCCACCCCGATGCCGAGGGTGATGACCGTGTCGTGGAAGCTCGAGGTCTTCAGGTGCGAGCTGAGGGTGAGGCGGGCCGACGAGCTGAGGATCTCCCGGATGCCGGCGAGGACCCCGATGACGAGGAACGGGCGCACCGGGAACTCGGACGACCGCAGGTTCCGGAAGACCGTGTTCACGATGTCGAGCAGGATGATGACCACCAGGATCCCGTCGATGGCGGCCACCACCGAGTCCGGGAATGTGGACCAGTGGTGGAGGAACCCGACCACCGTCCGGACGAGCACGACCCCGGCCACCAGCAGCAGGCTGACCACGATGGCGTACTCGATCACGACGATCGCCCAGGTGACGACGGCGTCCGTCCTGACGTTGGGCCCGCCGCCCATGGCCGGTTGCTCGTCCATCACGGCCACGTTAGTGCCGCCCACCGGCCCCTTCGCGGTGCGCCCGCCTCACAGACTCCTCGGCCTCACAGGCGCGTCAGCCGCCACCCCATGGTCGGGCCCGGGCCGCCGGCGCCGGCGATCACCGCGGTGGTGGTGGTGCCGTCCACGCCCTCCGCCGTGAGGGTGCCGAGGTGCTGGCCCTTGGCGACGGTCCGGCCCGCCGGCTGCACGAGGTGCACGTGCAGGGCCACGGTGCTCCCGTTGTCCACCATGCCCTGGACCGCCCGCGCCGTGACCAGCGGGACCGGCTCGCCGCGCCACGGCGCCGTCACGTGGCCCACCACCTGGCCGGCGGGGACCACGGTCATGGTGCTGACCGTGGACGGCAGGGCGTCCGCCAGGGCCTGGCCGGCGGCGAGGGCCGGCTCCACCAGGCCTGTGGCGGTGGCCGGGATCCCCATCACCACGCCGTAGACGAGCTGCTTGGTGCCGACGACTGTCCGTGTGGCGGCGAAGGCCCAGCAGCCACCGGCCGCTGTGTCCGACCCGGTCTTGATGCCGACGATCCCGTCGTGGCCGACGTCGTAGTCGTAGTTCTGCACGGTGCCGGCCACCGGGAACGTGGCCGCCGGCATGGCCACGATGCCGGCGAAGACGGAGTTGGCCATCGCCTTGCGGCCGATGGTGAGCTGGTCGGCCGGGGTGCTCACCGTGGTGGGCTCCAGGCCGGAGGGGTCGGTGTAGTGGGTGTGGCCCATCCCGAGCTGCCGCGCCGTGGTGTTCATCTTGGCCACGAAGGCCGTGACGCTGCCGGCGTCCCACTGGGCCAGGATGTCGGCCACGTTGTCCGCCGAGGCCACCAGGAGCGCCTCCAGGGCCTGCTGCTCGGTCAGCGTCTCGCCTGTGGTCACGGCGAGCACCGAGTCCGACGCCGCGGCCTCCGCCTGGTAGGCGGCAACGTCGGCGCTGGTGATCGTGATCGAGGGCCCTGTCTGGCCTGTGGGGATGGGGTGGTCGCGCAGGATCACGTACGCCGTCATCATCTTGGCCAGGCTGGCGATCGGGGCGGGCGAGGCCGAGCCCGAGGTCCGCACGGCACCCCCGCCCACCGCCACGGCGGCGGCCCCTGTGGCCGGCCACGGGAGGTCGGCGCTGCCGGGGACCGCCACGGTGCGGGGACCGCTCGGCTCGGCCGCCTGGCCGGGCACGGACCGCACGACCTGCACCACCACGAAGACGACCGCCAAGACGATCAGGACGACGATCGCCCACCCAGCTCTGCGCACCGGCCCACACCCTCTCCTCGGGACTGTGCCCGGAGGGTACAGCGCCCGCCACCCGGTGGGCGCGCGCTAGGGGATCCGGCCCTCGCCCTCCGCACGGGCGCCCCGCTCGCCCATGTCGCGCTCGTGGGCCGCCACGTCCTCCGGGTCGGCCCGGTCGGCCCGACGGGCCCCGCGCGCCGCCGCCTCCTCCTCGTCCGGGGTGGGGGCGCGGTCGGCCTGGTGGGCCGCCCCGGCCTCGGCCATGTCGGCTGCCTCGGTCCCGTCGTCGGGCTGCGTAGGGTCTGCCACCGTGCACCTCCGTCTCGCTCGGCCTGCCCGTACCCGGGGATCATCGCCGGCAAACCCCCGTGCCCGGGGTGCTCAGCCGTGCAGCGCCCGTCGGACCGTCGCCGGGCCCGAGGCGAGCGCCGCCCCGCCGAGCGCCGCCCCGCCGAGGACGGAGGCCGGGTCGCCGCCGGCGATCTCCGACCGCGCCACCCAGACCCGGTCACCGGGCACCGGCGCCAGCTCGGCGGCGGATCCCCGGCTGAGCTGGACCCAGGTGGCACCGCCCTCGTGGAGGGCGAGATCCACCCGGACCTCGAACCCCAGGTGGGTGACCCGGTCCACGGTGGCGCGACGGCCGCCCGGACAGGGGTCGCGGTGGAGGACCAGGTCGTGGGGGCGCACCGGCACGCCGCCGAGCTCGGTGGCCGGTCCCAGGAAGCGCAGGACGAACTCGTTGGCCGGCCGGTCGTAGATCGCCGCCGGCGCCCCGACCTGTTCCAGGCGGCCCTCGTTGACGATGGCGAGGTGGTCGGCGACCTCCATCGCCTCCTCCTGGTCGTGGGTGACCAGCACGGTGGTGACGGCGATCGTCTCGTGTAGCTCGCGGAGCCAGGTGCGGAGCTGCTGGCGGACCTGGGCGTCGAGCGCGCCGAACGGCTCGTCGAGGAGGAGGACCCGGGGCTCGATGGCGAGCGCCCGGGCCAGCGCCATGCGCTGGCGCTGGCCGCCGGAGAGCTGGGTCGGGTAGCGGTCGGCGAGGTGCCCGATGCGGACCAGCTCCAGGAGCTCGTCGGTCCGGCGGCGGATCTCGGCCTTGGGCCGCCGCCTGACCTCCAGGCCGAAGGCGACGTTCCGCCGGACGGTCAGGTGGCGGAACGGCGCGTAGTGCTGGAAGCAGAAGCCGATGCCGCGCCGGCGCACGGGGACCGAGGTCACGTCCTCGCCGTCGATCTCCACGGTCCCGCTGTCCGGGACCTCGAGCCCGGCAACGATGCGCAGGAGCGTGGACTTCCCCCCGCCGCTCGGGCCGAGCAGGGCGGTGAGGGAGCCCGGGGCGACCGTCAGGGTGACGTCGTCGAGAGCGACGGCGTCGCCGAACCGCTTGCTGACGGACCGGACGGTGATCGCCATCTCCTCCTCCTTCTCTCAGGACCGGTACCGAGGACCGCCAGCACGCCGAGGGCGAGCAGGGCCAGGATGACCGAGCCGGCGTACGCTCCGACGGGATCGAGGTTGTCCACGCTGTCCTGGATGAACAGCGTGAGCGTCTGGGTCTTGCCGGCGATCGCACCCGACACGATCGCCACGGCGCCGAACTCGCCCAGGACCCGCGCCGTGGTGAGCACCACGCCGTACGTGAGGCCCCGACGGACGGAGGGAAGCGTGATCCGCCGGAACGTGGACAGCGGTCCCGCACCGAGGGTGGCGGCCGCCTGCTCCTGCTCCGTGCCGATCTCCTGGAGCACGGGCAGGACCTCCCGGACCACGTACGGGAGGGCCACCGCCGCCGAGGCCATGACGATCCCGGGGAGCGAGAACACCACCTGGATGCCGTGGGCGGCGAGCCAGTTGCCGAACCATCCCCCCCGGCCGTAGACGAGGAGCAGGGCGAGGCCCACCACCACCGGTGAGACGGCGAGCGGGACGTCGACCAGGGCGTCCAGGAGCCACGCGCCAGGGAAGCGGTGGCGGGCCAGGATGAGGGACACCCCCACGCCGAACACGGTGTCGGCCGGGACGGCGATGAGCACCACCACCAGCGTGAGCCAGAGGGCGTGGAGCGCGTCCGGCGTGGTGACCGAGCTCCACGCCGCGGCCAGCCCGTGCTCGAAGGCCCGGTAGAAGACGGACGCCACCGGCACCACCACCAGCAGCGCCAGGTAGCCGAGCGCCACCACGCGGAGCGGCCAGCGCCAGCGGGAGCCCGTGCCGCGGCTCATGCGGCATCGCTCACGTCGAACCTCCGGCGGAGGGCGCCGACGGCCACCAGCACCACGAGGGCGATCAGCACCAGGACCACGGACACCGCCGCCGCGGCCGGGAGGGAGCCGCTCTGGGAGAGGCTGTAGATCCACGAGGACGCGACCTCGGTCTTGAACGGCAGGTTGCCGGAGATCAGCACCACCGAGCCGAACTCCCCGACGGCCCGGGCGAAGGCCAACCCGGCGCCGGCGAGCATGGCCGGGGCCACGCCGGGCAGCACGATCCGCCTGAGCACGCCGAACCCCGTTGCGCCCAGTGACGCCGCCGCCTCCTCCGTCTCCCGGTCCAGCTCGGCCAGCACCGGCTGGACGGACCGCACGCAGAAGGGGAGGGTGACGAACGCCAGGGCCAGGAGGATCCCGATCCTGGTACCCGCCACGTCCATCCCGAAGGGGCTGCCCGGGCCGTAGAGGCTGAGGAGCGTGAGGCCGGCCACCACGGTGGGCAGGGCGAAGGGGAGGTCGATGACCGCGCCGACCACGCGCTTGCCCGGGAACTCGTCCCGCACGAGCACCCAGGCGATCACCAGCCCGGCGACGGAGTTGACGACGGCCACGCCCAGCGAGCACAGGAGGGTCAGCTCGAGCGCGGCCACTCCCTCCGGCTCCGTGACCCAGTGCCAGAGCTCCGCCGGCCCGCCGCTGAAGGCCTTGCTGAGGACGGCGGCCAGCGGCAACAGGACGAGCAGGCTCAGGTAGGTGACGGCGAGGGCAGGTCCGCCGATCCGCCCCACCAGGCGGGCCGCCCGGCCGTGGCCGGCCCGCTGCCCGGCGGTCGCGGGGCGACCGAGGGACAGGGCCTGGAGGCCGCCGTCAGCCACTCTTGGACGTCGACACGCCGAGGCCCTGCTCGATCCCGGCCACGATCCCGGTTGTGGCTGTGAAGAACGTGGTGTTGACCGCTGTCCACCCGCCGAGGCTTGTGATGGTGAAGATCTTCTCGGGCTGGGGGAAGTGGAATTGCGCCGCCACCTTCGGGAGCACCGGGCGGTAGCCCTGGCTGCCCCAGATCCGCTGGCCTGCCGGGGAGAGCAGGTAGGCGACGAACGCCTTGGCGGCGGAGGGATCCGACGCGTGCTCGGCGACGGCGATCGGGTTCTGGATGAGGATGGACTGCGGCGGGGTCACGATGGAGATCGGCTCACCCTGGCTCTTGGCGTAGCGGGCGTCGTCCTCGTAGTCGAGGAGCACGTCACCCTGGCCGGAGAGGAAGGTCTGCAGCGCGGTGCTGGCGCTGGTCGGCTGGGCGACGGTGTTCTTGAGCAGCTTGGCCAGGAAGGCGTCGGCCTGCGCCTTGGACCTGCCCATGGCGATCTGCGCGCCGTAGGCGGCCATCAGGTTCCACTTGGCGCTGCCCGAGCTGAAGGGGTTCGGCGTGATGACCTGCACCCCCTTCTTGACGAGGTCTGCCCACGTCGTGATGTGGTCGGGGTTGCCCTTGCGCACGACGAACGACACGATCGAGTTGGTCACCATGCCCTTGGTGGGGCCCCGGTCCCATTGCGAGGAGACCAGGCCGGCCTTGACCAGCTTGTCCATGTCCAGCGCGGTGGAGAAGTTGACCACCCCGGCCGGCTGCCCGGCCACCACGTCTGTGGCCTGGGTGCCCGAGGGCCCGTAGGAGGTTGTCACGCTCACGCCGGCCCCGGCCTTGGAGGCCTCGAACGCCTTGATCAGGGCGGTGTAGGCGGGCTCCGGGGTGGAGTAGGCCACGAGGGCCACCGAGCCGCCGGAGGCGCCGGCCGGCATGGTGGCGACGGCGACCACGACGGGGACGGCGGCGAGAACGGCGGCGAACCGGGTGATGCCGCGTATGAGGGAGCGCCGGAGGGCGTGCGGGCGGACGGCGTGGAGGGGCGTGGTCACGGGGTAATCATGACTAATCCACTCTATTTTGTCAACTACATAGGATAACTAGAGATTTGGCCGGGCACGCCGCCGCTCGGGGATGATGGGGGGATGCGACGCTTCGTCCTGACCATCACCTGCCCGGACCGCATCGGCATCGTGGCCGCGGTCAGCGGCTTCATCGCCGGCCACGACGGCTCCGTGCTCGAGGCGGCCCAGCACGGCGACCTGTCGACCGGCCGGTTCTTCCTCCGCATCGAGGTGATCGCCGAGACGCTCCCCTTCGACCTGGACGGGTTCCGGGAGCGGTTCGAGCCGGTGGCGCGGGAGTTCGACATGGGTTGGCACCTGGCCGACACCGACATGCGCAAGCGGGTGGTGATCCTGGTGAGCCGCGAGGAGCACTGCCTCGCCGACCTCCTCTACCGCTGGCGGAGCGGGGACCTGCCCTGCGACATCCCGTGCGTGGTGTCGAACCACGAGACACTGCGCCCGGTGGTGGAGTGGCACGGGATCCAGTTCCGCCACGTCCCCGTGCCCCGCGCGGCCGACGGGGACGACGCGGGCCGGGCGGCGGCCTTCGCCGAGATGGGGCGGATCTTCGACGCCGCCGCCGGCGACGTGATGGTGCTGGCCCGGTACATGCAGATCCTCCCCCCCGAGCTGTGCCGGCGCCTCCCCGGCCGGGTGATCAACATCCACCACAGCTTCCTCCCCTCGTTCGCCGGCGCCCGGCCCTACCACCAGGCGTTCGACCGCGGCGTCAAGCTCATAGGCGCCACGTGCCACTACGTGACCGAACACCTGGACGAGGGGCCGATCATCGAGCAGGACACCCGCCGGATCGACCACAGCGACTCGGCGGAGGAGCTGGTCAGGCTGGGCCAGGACATCGAGCGCACCGTGCTGGCCCAGGGGCTGCGGTGGCACCTGGAGGACCGGGTGCTGCTCAACGGCACCCGGACGGTGGTGTTCGCCTGAGCGGTGCTGCCAGCGCCGCCCGCGCCGGACGCTCAGCCGACGGTGGCGATCCCGCCGTCCACCGGGATGACGGCGCCGGTGAGGTAGGCCCCGGCGCGGGAGGCGAGGTAGATCACCGCGCCGGCCATGTCGTCCGGCCGGCCGATGCGCTTGAGCGGGGCCGCGGCGGCGATCCGGTCGCCGAACGCCTCCAGGGTGGCCGCCATCATCTTGGACTCGAACGGCCCAGGCGCGATGGCGTTGACCGTGATCTCGGGGGCCAGCCGGCGCGCCAGGTGCCGGGTGAGCTGGTGCACGGCGGCCTTGGACGCCGAGTACGAGTAGGTCTCCAGCATCGGCACGTGGATGCCGTCGATCGAGCCGATGTTGACCACCCTGGCCGGCTCGTCCGCCGTGCCGGCCGCCCGCAGGAGGGGGAGCAGGAACCTGGTCAGGTGGAAGACGGCCTTGACGTTGAGGGCGAGGACGCGGTCCCAGGCGGCGTCGTCGAACGCCTCCAGGGGTGCGCCCCAGGTGGCCCCGGCGTTGTTGACCAGCACGTCGAGCCGGTCGACCAGCTCGCCGAGCCGGGAGGCCAGCGCACGGCAGCCGTCCTCGGTGGAGAGGTCGGCCGGCACGGCCACGCAGGTGCCGTCACGCGACAGCTCGGCGGCGACCTCGTCGCAGGCCTCGGCCTTGCGGGAGGAGACGTACACCGTGGCCCCGACCCCCACGAGGCCGGTGGCGATCATGCGGCCGATGCCCCGCGAGCCGCCGGTGACCAGTGCCGCCTTCCCCCGGACCGAGAAGAGGTCGCCCGCCGTCAACGGGACAGCAGGTCCCTGGCGATGTGGGTGACCTGGATCTCGTCCGTGCCGGCGTAGATCTGGAAGACCTTGGCGTCCCGCGCCAGTTGCTCGACCCGGTACTCCGCCATGTAGCCGTTGCCGCCGAGGAGCTGCACCGCCTCCATGGCCACCTCGGTGGCCGCCTGGGCGGCGTAGAGCTTCATGGCCGAGGCCTCGGCCAGCGAGAGGCTCCGGCCGGCGTCCGACAGCTCGATGTGCCGGAACACCAGGTTCTGCACGTTCAGGCGGGCCACCTCCATGCGGGCCAGCTTGAGCTGGACGAGTTGGAAGTCGGCGATGGGCTTGCCCCACAGCAGCCGCTCCTTGGCGTAGGCGACGGACCGCTGGAGGCACTCTTCGATCACGCCCAGGGCCATGGCCGCCACGCCCGACCGCTCGGTGGCGAAGTTGTCCCGTGCGCTCTGGCGGCCGCCCCCGCCCGGCTCGTCCTCGGTCTCCCCCAGGAGCCGGTCCCGGCCGACCTGCACGTCGGTCAGGAACAGCTCGCCGGTGGGCGAGGAGTGCAGCCCCATCTTCCGCAGCGGCCCGGACTGCTCCAGGCCGTCCATGCCGCGGTCCAGGACGAAGGTGAGCACCTTGCGCCGCCGGATCTCGGTCCCTGAGCCGTCGTCGAGCTTGGCGTAGAAGACGATCGTGTCGGCGTAGGGGCCGTTCGTGATGAACGTCTTGCTCCCGTTCAGCACGTACCCGTCACCGTCCCGCCGGGCGGTGGCCAGCATGCCCCCGAGCGCGTCCGACCCAGACCCGGGCTCGGTGATGGCCCACGCGCCGATGGTGTCCAGGGTGAGCAGGTCCAGCCCCCAGCGCTCCATCTGCTCCGGCGTGCCCCGCCGCATCACGGTGCCGGCGGCCAGCCCGGTGGTGACCCCGAGCGCCGTCACGATCCCCGGGCAGCGGCGCGAGAGCTCGATGATCGGGACGAGCGTCATCGCCGCCTGGCCCGGGCCGCCGCTGTCCCCGGCACCTCCGGCACCTCCGGCATCCCCGGCGTCGCCGCCGCTGACGTCCCCCTCCCGGCCGGCCGCCCCCCGCCCGGACCGCCTGCGCTCGAGCGCCCGGCTGAAGCCCTCCCGTGCGAGCTGGTCGAGCCCGAAGGTGGCGTAGAGCGACCGGATGACGTCGTAGGGGGGCAGGTCGCCGTGCTCCAGGTCGTCCAGGCGCGGGTCGATCTCCTCGTGGACGAACCGGCGGACCGCGTCGCGGATCGCCAGGTGCTCGTCGCTCCACTCGAACATGGGCTACTGCCGGTGCCGGGAGACCTCGCCGTGGGCGCCCGGCTCCTCCACCCGGTGGAGGGTGTTCCGGTCCGTGTGCTGGAGCACCTCGGTCACCCGGCTGTGGCGGATGGTGGTGGTCTCCTCGTAGGAGAAGACGCCGTCCCCCACCGTCACCGTCACCTCGTAGTGCGTGGTGCGGGCCTGCTCGGCGAGGTAGCGGTTGGAGAGGATGCCGTAGGTGTCCGAGCCTTGGAGCGCCTCCATGTGGAGGACGTCGGCGCCGGGGTCGGACGAGCCGCCGGCCAGGACGAGCGTGCCGCGGGGGACCATGAAGCAGCGCATGACCTGGCCCTCCGCCGCGTCCCACAACCAGTAGCCCACCTCGGTGTGGAACGGGTTCTCCTCGTCGCCGCGCCAGGCGGCGGTCCGGTAGTCCAGCCCGTAGAGCACCTGCCGGCCGTTGTCGACCGGGCCGAAGGGGTTGAAGGTGGTGCGCTCGCGGAACGGGGTGTCGGCCACCTCCCCGCGCTCGTTCGAGTACGCGACGTCGAGGCCGTCGGCGCCCTCCCACGTGCCCTGCAGGCCCTCCAGGGGCCCGAGCTCGCGACCGAGTGCCATCGGGGCGATCCTAACCCGGGTGCCGGCGGACGGGACAGAGCCGGACCCTGGAGGTCAACGGGCGCGGCCCTCTGACCTACATCCGTGAGTAAGGTCGCGAACGGCTGTTCGCCATTCGCGACAAAGTGCCCTTCACCTGGGAAAATGGGAGCTTCCACGCCACCCATTGGCCCGAGGAAAGGACACCTGTCAGGTGC
>JBOGGH010000020.1:0-15087 GCA_050743905.1 Acidimicrobiales bacterium | reverse complement strand
GGGATAGGGCGCGTTCGGTGCCGGGCGCGTTCGGTGCCTGGCGCGTTCGCACCGGCGCAGGCAACCCCCGGCCTCCCCGGGGCGTCTCTGTAGGCGTGACCCCCGTGTGGCGTGGTGCCCTGGTCGCCGCCTGCGCGGTCCTGGGAGCAGGCGTGTCGGTGTCGGTGGCCTCCGCCGGCACGCCTGCGGGAACGGGAAGCACGGGGCCGGCCACCACCACGGCCCCGGTCGACGGAGGCACTGCACCTCCCGCCGGCGTCCGGCCCGCCGTGGAGGCTCGGCTCGTGCTCGACCGCACCACCGTCAGGGCCGGTGGGGTGATCAGGGGCAGGTGGATCTTCACCGACACCACGTCGAGCTCCGTCCCGGTCGACGCCTGCGCGGAGGACATCTGGGACGGCGTCTGGTTGGCCAGCACGGCAGTCCCGGCGATCTCCGGCGAGCCCGGCACACCGGAGGTCGCGTGCTCGCCCAGGGTCACGCTGGCTCCCGGTGTCAACCGCTTCCCGGTGACGGTCCGGACCAGCTACCCGATCTGCTCACGGGCCGCCGGCACGGGAGGGACAGGCACACCGACGTGCGATCCGGCCACCGGTCGCCCGCCCCCGCTGCCCCCCGGGAGGTACACCACGAGGTTCCTCATCAGGGGCATGCCGTCCGGCTTCCGCGAGCCGTCGCCGCTGATCGTCACCCTCCGGCCGTCACGGCGCCTGCCGGCGAGGGACGGCGTGATCGTGGGTACGGCGATACCCTGCCTGGGGATCGACGCGTCATCCGGATCGCGCTCCTGGAGGGTGCGGGTGGTCCTACGACACGGGTCCACGGTCCTGGCGAGGCGGACCGTGGACGACGTATGGGGCCCGGCGCGCACCATGGTCGACCAGCCGTTCAACATCACGGCGCCCGCCGGCCACTACGTGGTGGTGAGCGGTGCGAGCGGCGCGGTGCACGTGGTGGTCCGGCGGGGGAGGACCACGAGCGTCACGTTGCCGGACGACTGCCTGTGACGTTCGCGGCCCGCCGCCGGAGCGGCGGCAGGGACGGCGGGGGCCGTTGCCGCTCGGGCAGTGATGCGAGCAGCTCGGTGGTGGCGGCGGCGACGGCGGCCACGGCCCGCTCCATGGCGGCCGAGGTCCGTGCCGACGGAGCCTGCAGGCCGCCGACCTTCCGCACGTACTGGCGAGCGGCGGCCTCGA
This sequence comes from Acidimicrobiales bacterium, assembly GCA_050743905.1. Lineage (GTDB taxonomy): Bacteria > Actinomycetota > Acidimicrobiia > Acidimicrobiales > RAAP-2 > JBOGGH01. The sequence continues at coordinate 13,891 of JBOGGH010000020.1, read as the reverse complement.
CCTCCTCGGTGGTCGCCGGCGGGTCGAGTCCCCTGAGGACGGTGATGTTGCGGCACATGGCCCAGAGGTTAGGGCGGGCACCTCGCCAGCGGCCGGCTGGCCGGGCGGGTGCTGCCGTTCGTTGTGGCCAGGCGCCCGTGGAGGGCACCGCGGCCCCGCGGCCGGTGTGGGCGAGGGCCGGGGCCAAGGAATGCGTGACCGCTACCTTGCCTCCGTGCCAGTGCTTTCGGCGGTCCTCCTCGGCACCGGCAGCCCACTGCCCAGCCCGACACGCGCCGGACCGTCGACGCTGATCCGGGCCGACGGGCGCCAGTTCCTCGTCGACTGCGGCCGGAGCGTCGTCATGCGGATGGCCGCGGCCGGTTCCCTCCCGCTCATGGTGGAACGTGTCCTGCTCACGCACCTGCACAGCGACCACATCTGCGACCTGAACGACGTGGTGACGACCCACTGGATCATGTGGGGCCAGCCCACGGCCCTGCCGGTGACGGGTCCCGCCGGGACCGCGCCGATGGTGGAGGGCATGCTCGGCATGCTGGCCGCCGACATCTTGTACCGGCTCGCCCACCACGCCGATCTCACGTGGGGGCCCCAGGTCGACGTGGTGGAGGCGGAGCCCGGCGTCGTCTTCGACGACGGCAGGGTGCGGATCCTGGCGGCCGGGACCGACCATCGCCCCGTCGAGCCGACGCTGGCCTACCGCGTCGAGGCCGGCGGCCGCTCGGTGGTGGTGGCCGGTGACACGGTGCCGTGCCCTTCGCTGGACGGGCTCTGCGCCGGCGCCGACGTCTACGTCCAGACGGTGCTGCGTGAGGACCTCGTCCGCATGGTGCCGTCGCGACGCTTCGCCGACACGATCGACTATCACTCGACCGTGGAACAGGCAGCGCAGACGGCGGCACGTGCCGGGGTCGGCACGCTCGTCTTGACCCACCAGGTGCCCACGCCGGCAGCCGGGTCCGCCGACGAGTGGACCGGCCTGGCCCGTCGCCACTTCGACGGGGTGATCGTCTTCGGAGAGGACTTGGTCGAGATCGCCGCCGGCGACCCGTGATGCCAGCGTGACGGCGTGCGCTCTCCGCGGCCGCCACCGGCCCTTTGGCGCATGGGCGATAATGCCTCCGTTCTGCTTTCAGATCCCGCTGCTACGGTGCGTGTCGATGACCGGCCGAGGCATGCCAGAGCCACGCCAGGAGCTGCGAAAGTGCCTGGGCCGCCACCATCACACCGACGCCGGTGGGACCGTCGGCCCTTTGGAGGGGCACGCGACCGGCCGCCGGCATGGCGATGGTGAGGAGCCCGTGTGAAGAGGGGCACGACCGGGCAGGTCCGGCGACACGTCGATGCCGCACCGGAGGTGGTCTACGACCTCGTGGCCGACGTGTCCCGGATGGGTGAGTGGAGCCCGGAGTGCGTCGGTTGCGACTGGATCGATGGTGCCAGCGGTCCTGCGGTGGGCGCCAGGTTCCGGGGACGGAACCGGCACCGCCTGGCTCGGTGGTCGACGAAACCCCGGGTCACGGTGGCCAACCGGCCCAGCGAGCTCGCGTTCGTCGCTCCGGACGGGTTCGGCCGTGACCTGACGATCTGGTGGTACCGGCTGGAACCGGCCGGCTCGGGGACGGAGCTGACCGAGTCGTTCGAGTTGCTCCGGGACATTCCCTGGTACATCAGAGCGTGGCGTCGGTCCTTCATGGGCGTGAAGGACCGGAAGGCCGACCTCGAGGAGAACATGGGCCGCACGTTGTCGAACATCAAGGCCGCCGCAGAAGGCGAGTGAGTGAGCGCCAGCAACACGCTCTGACCTGGAGCGGGTGAGGGCTCAGTCAGCGCAGAGGTGACGCCGTTGGACTCGTGTCGGTGAACCGGCGCGGGATCCCCGGAGGTGCGGTGTTCCCGATCCGTCGGTCAAAGGGGCACGCCGTCGTGCTCGACGGCGGCGCGGACCCGCGGGCGCAGGCTGTCGGACGGGGCCACGTCCACCGGCACGCCCATGATCTCGGTCAGCTCCCGCTTGAGGGCTCCCAGCTCGAAGAGGCCGGTCCGCGGTGCGAGGTCCACCACCAGGTCGACGTCGCTGCCCGGGTGCTCCTCGCCGCGAGCCACGCTGCCGAAGACCCGGACGTTCGTGGCCCCGTGCCGCCCCGCGCAGGCGAGGAGCGCCGTCCTCCGCTGCCGGAGCCGGCGACCGAGCAGGGTGCCGGGCAGCCCGCGGGTTCGGTCGGGTCTCGTTCGACGTGGAGCACAAGCCGGTGCCCGGTGGCAGCCAGCAGACCCTCCACGCTGCGCACCGACGGCGCCCGCCGGCTGGACGCGCAGGCGCTCACCACACTCTGGGCGACGCCGGCCCGTCGTGCGACGTCGGCCTGCGTCAGGTGGGCTTGTGTGCGTGCATCCCGCAGGACGGCGCCGACCATCGATCTCGACGTATCGGTCACGCTTGCAGCGTATCGCCAATTGGCAGTGAAGCAGGAATAGGTGGCGAGCCAAGTGGGATCAGTGGACCGCGGGGGTTGCCGGAGGACTTGCCGCAAGTGTCCACAGTCGAAACTGCGCAACGGATCCTCTGCTCATGTAACCTCCGTATGTCTTGAGAGGGTTGTGCCCGAGAAAATGCAACCACGGACTGGGTGCGCTGGCACTGCGTGAGGAGTGACGTGCCTTCGAAATTGAGTTTGGTAACGAACGCTTTCAGGCCCGGTACTGAAATGGATGATCCGTCTCTCTTCGCGGGTAGGGAACAACAACTTAGAGAGATCGCCACTGCGCTCAATGCCGATGGTGATTGTCCGATGATCTATGGGCACCGAGGCCTGGGAAAGTCGAGCCTTGCACTTCAAGGGCAACTCATTGCAGCTGGTGAGAGAGGTCTACTTGTTAAGCAAGGTGACGCTGATCTTGCAATTGATAACGATACAACTTACGTCTCTGTGTACATCGCCTGTTCAGACGGCATAGTCAACACTAAGGACATCCTTCGGCGTCTCACCAATGGACTTTTGCTTTATCCGCAAGCACTATCTGGCCGATCAAGTGAACTACGCTTGGCTCAGTCTTCTACGAGATTGAGAGTTAACGCGAAAATATTTGAGGCTGAAAAGGCATTTGTGTACGAACCGCGACCAGAACTAGATCTCGATAAACCCAGTTTTGACTTCGAAGAGCAATTGCTTGAACTGGTAAATCATGTGTGGACGAATACTGGGAGGCGGATCCTCTTCATTATCGACGAACTCGACCGAGTAAAAGATACCGATGGTCTAGCATCCTTTATAAAGGCATCGTCCTCGGAACATCTGAAGTTTTTTCTCGTCGGAATAGCGCACACTGTATCTGAACTCCTTGCGGATCATCAGTCCCTGACACGACTCCAAGTGCCGATAGCTGTGACACCGATGGATCATCGAGAGTTGCGGTTGATCATACAACGCGCTGTCGCGTCGCTACGAGACAATGGAATTGCTCTCGATTTCTCAGATCAGGCGCGTGAGGCACTAGCTGTACTGGCACATGGATTTCCTTGGTTTGTTCACCTCATTGGCCGCGAAGCTCTTCTTAAGGTTTACCGTGCAGACCTAGACACCGTTGAGGTTGGTCACATCGAAGAGGCGCGAAGGTCACTTACGAGCCATCGCTTTGCGCAGCAATTTCGTGATACGTATCAGATGGCTGTTAGGGACAGTCGTTATAGAGAGATCGTACTGCGATCATTTGCGGAGTGGGGTGATCTTGATATTCCGACTGCGGACGTATATAGAGTACTTCGGTCGGAATTGGGTGTTGCAAATCCGGCCATTTATCTGGGACATCTCTGCAAAAGCGATCACGGCAGCGTATTTCACCGCCCAAAATTTCAGAAGCGAAGCGTTGTACGCTTTTCGAACGATGTGTTTCGCGTATACGTTAGGATCAGGACGTCAATATACATAGGAGTTGACAATGAAGTGAATGAAGCATGGAGACGGCATCGCACATAGTACACCGTGTGGGGAGACGGTAAAGCAGCGGGACGGGTCCTGCTCGATGGCCGAGCGCTGGGAACCGTACTCGTGCCGAAGATATCTAGCGGCAGGCGCCGTTCACTACACATCTTGTCGTGTGGTCGCGCGACATTAGGTGGAGGGGAGTGGCCGGTGTCTAGCATCTTCCGCAGGCCATCTGACATCTACGAAGTCCGTTACCGGGCCCGATGCAGCTACGAAGTTCTACGACCGCGTGTCGGTCGAGCCCGCTTGGATGGGGAGCGGCTCGGATGGACATGACCCGCGGGGCTTATGGTCTGATTGGGGTCTGTGGGCGTTTCGGGCCCCGGCATTGGCTGGCCGATTGGAGGTCCGATAGCGCCCTGGGGAGGAAGTCCGAGTGGAGCGGGTGACGGGGATCGAACCCGCGTAACCAGCTTGGAAGGCTGGGGCTCTACCACTGAGCTACACCCGCGTGGCCGGCCACGCTACCACGGGCCGGGTCGGCTGCCACTCGCATGACCAGGACTTATGGGTGGCCGTCCCACCCCCGGCGGCCCGGGCGGCGCGCCCGGCGCCGGTGCCGCGGGAGCGTTCCGGCCACGGCGCCGGTACGATACGCGCGTGTCGGAGTGTCGGGTCTGCCCGGCCCACGGTGGTGACGGCGCCGTCCCGGTGACACCGGGAAGGGGAGTGCCGTGCCGGTGGCCGCGTGCGCCCGCGCCCGGCGGCCAGGACCGGCCCCGGCGGGGCCGCGGGCACGGGGGCGATCGGGATGCTCAATAGCAAGTACCTGGTACGGCTGCTGGACCACCCGCAGACGCTGCGGGACGTGCGCGCCTACTACGGGAGGGACGGTGGCGTGCCCTCTCACCCGGGACGGTGGTTCGACCTGCTCGCGCCCAACGAGCCCCACGCGGTGACCGCCGCCGACCTCGTGGCGGTGCAGTGCCTCGCCGTCACCGTGCCCGTCCGGGCCTCGATCGACCTCCTGGAGGGCGGGCTCGGCAACGAGCTGGGGGTGCTCCTGCGCACAGTCCCCGCCGACGTGGACCTGGGCTCGGACGAGGCCATCACCGAGATCGGCGACGGCTCGCCGGCCGACCGGGCCTGGCGGCTCCTCGCCGGCCACGAGGGCATCAGCAAAGTGGCGGCGAGCACCCTGCTGTCCCGCAAGCGGCCACGGCTCGTCCCCGTCTGGGACCAGGTGGTCCGCTGCGCCCTGGGACGGCCGCTGGTGGGCGGGGTGTGGGAGTCGATCGACCGCGTGATCCGCAAGTCGGGCGGGGCCGTCACCGACCGGCTCGCCCGGCTCCACCGCGAGGCGGGCCTGGGCGTCGAGGTGGCCGAGCTGCGCGTGCTGGACGTGGCCGCCTGGATGCGCCACCGGTCCTCGCACCGGCCGGACGGCTGCCCCGGGGGCCTCGGCTGCTGATCGGCCGAGCGGCCGGCGATCGAGCCGCGGCGCCGATCGTCTACCGTCGGACCCGTGGGCACCATGTACGAGCGGGTGGGGGGCGAGGCCTTCTTCACCGCCCTCGTGGACCGCTTCTACGACGGCGTGGCCGCCGACCCCGTGCTGCGTCCCCTCTACCCGGACGACCTGGCCGAGTCCCGCGCCCACCTGGCGCTCTTCCTCGCCCAGTACTGGGGCGGGCCGCCCCGGTACGGCGAGCTGCGGGGCCACCCCCGGCTGCGGATGCGGCACGCGCCCTTCGTCATCGGGACGCTCGAACGCGACGCGTGGCTCCGCCACATGACCGCGGCCGTGCACGCCGCGTCGATGGTGCCCGAGGACGAGGCGGAGCTGCTGGCCTACCTCGAGATGGCCGCCAACCAGCTCATGAACGCCGGCTGAGCCCCGCGCCGTGGCCCGTGGGCCCGCCATGCCGGCCGGCGGCGGTCAGTCCTCGAAGACCGGCTCGCGTCCCTCGCGGCGGGCCTGCACCGCCTCCTCGAAGTTGCGCGTGGTGATGCGGACGAAGAGCTGCGCCGTGCCCTCGGCGTCCATGTGGGACTCCAGGCTGGCGGCGTCGAGCCCGTTCCACAGCATCCGCTTGGTCAGCTCCACGCCGGGCCGGCTCCAGCCGGCGATGCGGGCCGCCGTCTCGTAGCAGGCGTCCATGAGCTGCCCGTCGGGGACGACCCGGGACACCAGGCCGATGCGCTCGGCCTCGGCGGCGTCCACGTCCCGCCCGGTCAGCATGATCTCGGCGGCCCGGGACGAGCCCACCGCCCGCGGCAGGAGGTAGCTCAGGCCGAGCTCGGCCGCGGTGAGCCCGTTGTTGATCCCCGCCGCCCGGAAGTAGGCGCTCTCCGCAGCGATCCGCACGTCGGCGGCGAGGGAGAGGCAGAACCCGCCGCCGATGGCCGGGCCGTTGACGGCGGCGATCACCGGCTGGTGGAGCTTGCGGAGGGTGCGGATCACGTCGTCCAGGAGCTCCATCGACCGCAGGGCCATCGTGGGCAGGGTGAGCAGGTCCACGTGGGGGATGGTCCCCGGGTCCTCGAGGTCCGCGCCCGAGCAGAACCCCGTGCCGGCACCGGTGAGCACCACCACCCGCGTCCCGTTGTCCCGGCCCACCGCCTGCAGCGCCTCGCGCAGGGGCACCATCACGTCGAACGCCATGGCGTTCATGCGCTCCGGTCGGTTGAGGGTGACCAGCGTCACCTGCGGGCGTGGCTTCTCGATCACGACGAACGGCACGGTGCGGCCTCCCTGGCTCGGTGAACGCTGGCGGCGGCTCGGCGGGCCCCGGGCCTCAGCCGGCGCCCCGCAGGCTCTTCACGTCGAACTCGCGGACGGCGTCGTCCAGCGGCACCACCATGGAGGGGCCGATGCGGCGGTGCGCGTCCTCGCGCAGGTGGACGGCGGTGCCCACCGCCACGAACTGCATGATCCGGGCGCTGTAGCCGAGGGGGCCCTCGCGGAGCTTGACGTTGATCACGCCGTCGGCCCCCATGGCCCGGCCGGCCTGCTGCATCCGGTCCATGGCGCCCTCCCGGGCCTGGTAGAGGGCCTGGGTGAGGTTGGGCAGCTCCAGGTTCTGTCCCTGCTGGGCCACCCACTGGCGCCCGCTGCGGCGGGGGGCCACCACGAAGCTGGCCCCGGTCACCAGCCCCAGCGGCCACCAACCGGAGCGGGTGAGCAGGCTGAAGTCCCGCGCCGAGAGGTCGGAGAGGAACTCGAAGCCGTGGTGCGGGCCCCGGACCCTGCGCACGGCGGTGCCGCTGAGCGACACGTCCACGTGGTGCGAGGCCACCCGCAGGGCGATCTCCACGCCCACCACGCCGGAGCCGCCGGCGTCGGTGCACTCGGCGCGGAGCTGCTCGGCCGCCTCGTCCATGGCGCCGGCGAAGGCGGTGGAGGCCTCGCCGATCTCGCCCGTCTGCCACTGCCAGCTTCCCCACGGCACGGACCACCACGAGACGCCGAACACCATGTCCACCGGCTCCCAGCCGATGGCGTGGAGCAGCAGGCTCTCGTCCACGGACAGGTCGGAGGTGGTGCCGCGCCCGCCGCCGGCGTGCGGCCCGGCGGCCAGGGCGTTCATCGCCCGACGCATCTCGCCCGAGCGGTCGATCACGAGAGCCGCACCACCGGCTCGGGCTCGGGGAGCGGGTCGAAGTCCTTGAACCGCTGCACCCTGGTGCCGCGGATGAGGCACTGGATGGCCAGGTCGCCCTCGCCGATCTCGTTCTCGAACTGCTCCACGGACGCGCCGTGCAGCACGTCGCCGCCGAGCTGCTGGCGCACCCGCTCCCGGGCCAGGTGGCGGGCCGCCCGCTGGGCCCTGCCCACCTGGACGATCGAGTGGACGCCGGCGATGCCGCCCGACATCGAGCCGGACCAGTTCCCGGCGGCCGAGCCGGCGAGCTGGTAGTGGGTGATGCAGTAGCCGAACATCTGGACCGAGCTCATGGCGGCGGCCACCGAGACCGGCACGTACCCGGCCTCCACCAGCTTGGCCAGGCGCTGCCCGGAGAGGAGGGTGGTGAAGGGCCGCGACGGCCGCGGCGCCCCCGGCACGGCCACCGCGGTGCCCCGGATGCGGAACTCCGCGGCCCCGGTGCCGGACAGGTGCTGCATCTCGTCCACCACGCCGATCACGCCGTGGGCGCCGAGCGACTCGGCCTCGTCCACCATGCGGCCGTAGGCCAGCCCCCAGCCGGTGGACCAGCTCTCCTCGACCCAGGTCTGCTCGAAGTTGTACCCGTACATCCGGTGCTCCCCGCCCACGAACCCGTGGGGGCACTGCCAGCCCTCGGAGTACTGGCCCGGGGCGGGCCGACCCGGCAGCCCGCCCATCGTCCGGGAGAACGTGCCGGCGTACCAGCTCCACTGCATCACCGAGAAGCCCTGGACGAACCCGAGCGGCTCCATGCCCGACGAGAGGCAGGAGGCGAAGTCCACGATGGAGAGGCCGGACGACCATGCGCCGCTGCCCAGCCGCCGGGCCGCCGCCTCGGGGAGGTGGGGGCCACCGGCGGCGTCGTCGCCGGGGCCGTCGCCCGCCGCGCCCTCCGGGGTGCCGCCGCCGGCGTCCTCCATCAGCCGTCGAGGGAGATGATCGTGCGGGGCTCGGGGATGGCGTGGTCGCCGCCGGCGCGGGCCACGGCGGTGCCCAGCGAGAGGAACTCGATGGTGTGGTCGCCCCACATGTGCGTCTTCTCCTCGAGCCGCACCCCCACGATGCCGGTGGCGTCCAGCTCGTTGGCCTCGTCCTGCATGCGGGTCATCGCCAGCTCGCGGGCCTCGTAGAGGGCCTGGGTGAAGTTCGGCAGCTCCACGTTCTGCCCGGCGGTGCGCAGCGTCTGCCCGAGGCCCCGGTGGGCGATGTGGTACACGCAGGTCCCCATCACCAGGCCCAGCGGCACGTGCCCGGTCTGCATCAGCGTCCAGAAGTCCTGCCCCGAGAGGTCGGAGGTGAAGGGCTTGCCCTGCCGGTTGCGGTAGGAGCGGCCGTCCTCCGCCTTGACCGCCGTGCCCACGGCGATGAACTCGGCCGTGTCCGAGCCCCACTGGTAGTAGTTGACGTCGAGTCGGACCCCCACCACGCCGTCGGCGCCGAGCTCCGCGGCCTCGGCGTCCATGCGGTTCATGGCCAGCTCGCGGGCGTTGTACATCGCCTCGGTCAGCTTGGCCAGCTCCTGGCTGCGCGACCACCGCCGGGTCTGGATGCCCAGGTGGTAGATGGAGCTGCCCATGACGAACCCGAGGGGATGGAACCCGACCTCCTTGATCAGCAGGAACTCGTTGACCGACAGGTCGGAGGTGAACATCCCCTTGTGGCCGGGGCGGTCCTCCAGCTCGGCCAGCCGGCGGCCGGCGTCGGGCGGCAGGTCGGCCTGGGCGGCGGCGAGGGACGCGTCCACGGCCCCGGGCCCGCCGGCCGTGTCCACCCCGGGAGCCGCCTCGTCCCCCTCGTCGCCGGTGCCGGCGGCCCGGTCCCCACCGCGGCTCACGCCTGGCCGCCGATCACGATCGATTCCAGCGCGGTCCGGGCGGCGCTCGAGGTGGCTGCCTCGTCCCGCAGCGCGGCCAGCAGGCGGCGCAGCCACTCGTCCACCGTCACCCGGGCCGAGCGGATGCGGATGCCGCCGCTGCTCCGGGCGACGGTGCAGGCGAGCGAGCCGTCCTCCAGCTCGGCGTCCAGCGTGTCGTCGCCGAGCCGCACCGAGACCCGCCGGATGTCGCCCGACCGGCGCAGCAGGCCGCCCGACCGCTCGACCGTGAGCCGGTCCCCGAGCGCACCCGAAAGGCGGGTGACCAGGGCCCTGAGCAGGAGCCTCACGTCCCCGCCGTCGGCCTGGAGGGAGGCCGCCAGGAGGTCGAGGTCGTACGACTCGTCGTCCATGGCCCCTCAGGCTACTGCCGGCGTCGACCCCTCATCCCTCGCCGGCGTGGGAGCCGCCCGGCCCGTCGTCCGCCCCGGGCCGGTGCCCCGGCAGCCACCGACGGTGCCCGGCGCCGTGTGTCCGGGGGTCGTTGCGGGCGAGCCAGCGGAGATGCGCGGCCCGGGCGTCCCAGTCGTAGACCATGGCCGTGCCGGCGATGAGGTCGTGCAGGGCCCGCCGCTCCCGCTGCACCACGATCCCGATCAGCCCGAGGCCGAAGCAGACGAAGCTGAGCGGCAGCATCAGGGTCCGCAGCACCGCCCTGCGAGGCGGCACCGGGGCGCCGTCCGCCTGCACCACCTGCACGCCGATGAGCGCGTCGCCGACGGTCTTGCCGCCGAGCGACCACTGGTAGGCGAAGTAGACGAACCCCCACACCACCAGGACCACGGCGCCGGCGACCTGGTGCTGGGTGAACATGAAGCGGTGGCCGGTGACGAGCTGGGTGAACAGCGACAGCGCCGCCGCGCCCACGGTGTACGCGAGCCAGATCACCCCGATGTCCACGGCGAAGGCCACCAGCCGGCTCACGGCGCCCGCGTAGTTCCCCTGGCGGCCGACGGTGGTCTCCGGCGCGGGGGGCTGGACGGTCATCGGGCCGGCGCCGATGCTGGCGCGGCGGGTGCCGCCGGCGCCTGCCCTTCCACGAGCAGCGGCGGGCCGACCGGGAGGGTGGCCGGGTCCCGCCGCAGGATGCGGTTGGCCCACCGGGCGATGAAGTCGTCCAGCCCCACGCCCTGGCTCCGCAGGAGGTCGAGCACCTCGGTGAGGACGCCGGTGGTGGACTTGGCGATGATGGCGCCGAGCTCGGTCTGCTCCACGAGGGCGTCGATGTCGATCTGGTCCACGATCCGGCCGATGTCGACGCGCGACACCACCGCGTCCACGTCTACCCGCTCGATGATGCGCTCGATGTCCACCCGTTCCACGATCCGGTCCACGTCCACGCGTGCCACGATGCGGTCGACGTCCACCCGCTCGATGATCCGGTCCACGTCCACCCGCTTCACCAGGGCGTCGATGTCGATCGCGTCCACCACGAGGTTCACCACGCGCTCGGCCACGGCCTGCGCGAGCCGCTCCACGCCGTCGCTCAGGGGGTTCGCCCGCACCGGTCCATCTTCCCATCGGGGCCGCCGGATCCCGGGGACCGGCCCGCGGGGCTACCGTCGGGGACGGCCGGGTCGGACGGCTCGAGCGGTGGGCCACGAGCGGAGGAGCGTTGCCATGGAGATGACCGAGTACGAGCACGGCGTCCCGTCCTGGGTGGACGTCAGCGTGCCCGACCTGCCGGCGGCCCGTGCCTTCTACGCCGCGCTCTTCGGCTGGGACGTGCCCGAGGGCCCGCCCGAGGCCGGCGGCTACTCGATCGCCACGCTGCGCGGCAGGTCGGTGGCCGGCGTGGGGCCCCAGATGAACCCGGCCGCCCCGCCGGCCTGGACGACCTACGTCAACGTCGACAGCGCCGACGAGGCGGCCGCGGCGGTGGCCTCGGCCGGCGGCCGGATGCTGGTGCCGCCCATGGACGTCCTCGACGTGGGGCGCATGGGGATCCTGGCCGACCCTGCGGGGGCCGTGCTCGGCCTCTGGCAGCCCCGTGCCCACCGGGGGGCGCAGGTGGTGAACGAGCCCGGGACGTACTGCTGGAGCGAGCTCGTCACCACCGACCTTCCGGGTGCGGCCGCCTTCTACGGCGCGGTGTTCGGCTGGGGGACGAACGAGGCGGGCGACGGGATGACCTACGTCGAGTGGCAGGTCTTCGGCCGCTCGGTGGGCGGGATGATGCCCAAGCCGGCCGAGATGCCCGCCGGGATCCCGCCGCACTGGGGCGTGTACTTCGCGGTCGAGGACGCCGACCGGGCGGCGAGCCGCATCGGCGAGCTGGGCGGCACGGTGGTCGTGGGCCCCATGGACATCGAGCCCGGCCGGTTCGCCGTGGCGGTGGATCCCATCGGGGCCTCGTTCAACGTGCTGGCCCTGAAGGCCGGGCTGGGGGGGTAGCCACGCAGGCGCCGGAGACGCCGGCGGCCGGGGCGAGCCCGGACCGGGGGATCCGGGGCGCGCTGGCGGTGGCCGGGCTCCGGGTGGTGGTGGGGCTCCTCCTGGCCGTGGCGCCCCGCCGGCTGCTCGGGCGGCGGGCCACCAGCGGGCCCTCGGCTGACGCCCTGGTGCTCGTGGCCCGGAGCCTGGGCATCCGGGACTTGGTCATCGGCCTGGGGACGGCCGCCGCCGCCCGCCGGGCACGCCACGGCTCCACCGAGGACCTGCGCCGGTGGGTCCGGGCCGGAACGGCGAGCGACGTCCTGGACGCCGTGGCCGGTGCCACGGCCTGGCGCCTGGTGGGGCCGGCCAGGGCGGCCCTGGCCACGGTGGTGCCCCTGCCGGTGGTGGCCGCGGACGCCTGGACGCTGGCGGCGCTGGGGGACCTGGGGAACCTCAGGCGGACCTGACCGCGGCCACCACGGCGGCGAACCGATCGTCGCCGGAGGGGTCGGCCGGCGGGCTCAGGAGCACGCCCTGGGCCAGGCCGCCGTAGCGGTCTCGGAGGACGGCCGGGAGGTCGTGGAACGTGGCGGTGGGCACCAGGGTGTCCAGCACCTCGTCGGTGACGAGCCGGTGCAGGTCGTCCCAGCGACCAGCGCGGACCATGGCCTGCAGCTCGCCCGTGAGGTGGTCCCAGCCGTACAGCTCGAGCGACCGCCGGTAGGCCGGGGTGGAGTAGAGGAAGGCCATGAGGCGTCGCTGCCGCTCGCGCTCGGCCGCCACCTCGGCGCCGGTGGCCCCGGTGGCCACGGTGGTGCCGGCCACCAGCTCCACGTCGGCCGGGTCCCGCCCCGCCCGCGCCGCGCCGAGCCGGAGGTTGGGCAGGCAGATCTCCTCCAGGTACCGCGGCGACGAGTTGGTGGGGTGGGTGACGAAGCCGTTGGCCACCTCGCCGGCCAGCCGGCAGATGCCGGGGTTGACCCCGCCGAGCCAGGTGGGCGGGGGCGTGGTCTCCTGGTCCGGCCCGGGGTTGAAGTAGGGCTGCAGGCGCGTGAGCCGGTAGTGCGGCCCCTCGTGGTGCACCGTCCCGCCGCTGCCGAACGCCTCGTAGAGGGCGTTGAGGGCCGCCACGTAGTCGCGCATGCGGTCCACGGGCTCGGACCAGCTCGCACCGTAGCGGTCCTCGATGTTCTGGCGGATCTGGGTGCCCAGGCCGAGCTGGAAACGCCCGCCGGAGTACGTGGCCAGGTCCCAGGCGGCGTAGGCGGTGAGGGTGGGGCTTCGGGGGAAGGCCAGGGTCACGGCGCTGCGGACCACGATGCGCTCGGTGTGCTCGAGGGCGAGGAGGGAGACGGCCAGCGAGTCGTGCACGGTCTCGGGCACGTGGAGGCCGTCGTAGCCGAGCGCCTCCACCCGGCGGGCGTGGGCGGCCACGTCCCGCAGCGCCAGCCGGGGGTCCATCCCGGCGTAGACCTTCATGCCTCCGTCGTGCGCTCGCGGCCCCTGGCCATGATGACCTCGCGCTCGGCGGCGAGGCGCGCCGAGTCGAAGCGGGCTGCCATCCAGCCCTCGGCCAGCTCGCGCTCGCGGTCCCACGCCTCGGTCCCGGCCAGCCCCCCGATCTCGGTGTACATCCGCCGCACCTCGCGGACGTTGGCGGCGGGGATCGAGGCGACGGCCGAGGCGAGCTCGCGGGCCCGGGACAGCAGGCGCTCGTGCGGCACGACCTCGGTCACCAGTCCCCACTCGTAGGCCGTGCGGGCGTCCACGAAGTCGCCGGTGAGGCTCATGCGCCGGGCGCGGTCGATCCCCACGAGCTGGGGGAGCCGGATGGTGAGGCCGGCCCCGGGCATGGCGCCCACGCGGGCGTGGGTGTCGGCGAAGCGGGCCTGCTCCGAGGCCACGAGGAAGTCGCAGCCGAGCGCCAGCTCGAGCCCGCCGGTCACCGCCGGCCCGTTGACCGCGCCCACGATGGGCACGGCGTGCTCGGGCAGGAGCCCGCGCTGGCCGGCCGGGACCGGGCCGGTCGGCGGGGCAGGCGGCGAGCC
>JBOGGH010000019.1:0-15633 GCA_050743905.1 Acidimicrobiales bacterium | reverse complement strand
CCGCCGGGCTCGGTGAGCCCCCAGGTGCCCAGGCCCACCACCGGCCGCCCCGAGCGCAGGGCCAGCGCGACCTCCGACAGGGTGCCGTAGCCACCGCCGATCGCCACCAGCGCGTCCGAGGCCCGGACCACGAGGCCGTTGCGCAACTCGCCCATGCCAGTGGCCACCGCGACGGTGACCCACGGGTTGGCGGCTCGGCGGTCCTCGCCGGGCAGGATGCCGAGGGTGAGGCCACCGGCGGCCAAGGCCCCCCGGCAGGCGGCGGCCATGACCCCGCCCAGGCCGCCGCAGACCAGCACGGCGCCCGCCGTGGCGACCAGCCGACCCACCTCCTCGGCCGTAGCCTCCACCCCGGGATCGGCGCTCCCCGGACCGACCACGCCCACGTGGGGCCGGTCCGTCACGTGGGGGCCGGGTCCCGCTCGTCCACCCAGCCGCGGTCGGGGTACCAGCGCCGCACCACCCGGGCCGGCACGCCGGCCACCACGCAGCGGTCCGGGACCTTCCCTCGGACGACGGCGCCGGCGGCCACCACCACGTGCTCGCCGATCTCGGTTCCCGGCAGGACCACAGCGTTGGCCCCCAGCCAGCTCCCCGACCCGATGCGGACGCCCGCCTCCACCGGCCACTGCCGTCCCACCGGCTCGAAGGGATCCTCGTAGGAGTGGTTCTGGTCCGTGATGTAGACGTAGGGACCGGTCTGGATGTCGTCGCCGATCTCGATGCTCCAGTGGCCCACCACGTGGCTCCCCCGGCCGATGACGCAGCGGTCGCCGATGTGCACCACCGGGTCCGTGGCCATCTCCTGGCCGGGGGCCATGCCGGCGGTGAGGCTGGCGTACGGGCCGACCATGGTGTCGCGGCCGATGCGGATGTACTGCTCGTTGTACAGGGAGCCCTGGGGGAAGGCCAGGACGCTGCCTCGACCCAGGGCGCCGAACCGCCGGCCGCGGGCGTCGTCCGGCCCCACCGCGCCGGCGTCCGCCGCCCACTCCCAGGCACGGTGCACGACGGCGGCCGCCCCCCGCCGCAGGGGTGGCGGGAGCGAGCGGACCCACGTCATCGCCGAGACGATACCCGGCGACCCCGGTGCTGCCGCCTGGCCTCCCCGTGGGTGTTGCTCTCCGGTACAGGGCCGGCAGTGACCGTTGCACAGCATCGGACGTGTGCAGGGAGGACCGACGGAGAGACTGGCCGGGCCACCGCCCGGCGGCGAGACGTTCTCTCGCCACGACCGGGCGATGGGTGGTCATGGGCGGCGGTGCTCCGGCGGTCGCGTCTGCTTGCGGCGTGGTCTGCGCAGGGGCGGGTGTCTCGGGCGATGAACACGCGCTACGTCCACGTGCACGACGCCGGCCACCACACGAGCGAGCTGGCGGCGCGGGCGACGTGCCTCCGAGCCCTGGTGTCATCGCTGCAAGGACGTTCTGACCCCGGACAGCGCGAAGCCCGGCACTACCAACCGTCCGGAAGGCTGCCGGGCTCACTTCCCGCTGCTCAGCGCATCGGGCACCGCCAACGTAGCGCCGCCGGGGATCTGGCGGTGGTGGTCCACGGGTGCCTGGGACCACGCCGGACGCAGCACTCGTGGCCGTGAAACGGAGAGAGTGGCTGGTCGTCCTGGTGTACCGCCTGCTCTCCGTCCGAAAGGGATCTGCCCCTGGGAGCCCCCTGTTCGACGGTCCGCAGTGCCAAGCGGCGCTTGAGGGGTGATCGACGTATCACCTGGTCAAGACCTATGTAATCCCCGCAAAGCACTGGTGGCTCGATCGCCTAAGCTGTCCGCTCGGGAGAGGTGCGAGAGCGGCCGAATCGGACTCACTGCTAATGAGTTGACTGGGGGAACCCGGTCCGAGGGTTCAAATCCCTCCCTCTCCGCGCAGCGCCCCACGGTCCGGTGGCCGGCCCCGGCCGGCCTCCCGGCGTCGGGTCGCCGGCCCGGCGGCACGTCCCGCCGGCCGCGTCACGGGCGCGCCGGTCACTGGTGCAGGGAGAGAGCGTCGCATGGGCAACGGCCGGTACTGGCTGCACACCCTCGGGTGCCCGAAGAACGAGGTCGACTCGGAGAAGCTCGCCGGCCGCCTGGCCGCCGACGGTTACCGGCCCGCGCCCGGGCCGGCCGAGGCCGACCTCGTGGTGGTGAACACCTGCGCGTTCATCGAGGCGGCCCGCCAGGAGTCGATCGACACCGTGCTGGAGCTGGCGGACGTCCGCCGGGACGGCGCCCGCCTGGTGGTGACCGGCTGCATGGCCGAGCGCTACGGCGACGAGCTCGCCGCCGCCCTGCCGGAGGTGGATCTGGTGGCCGGGTTCGGGACTCCGCTGGCGCCCCCGGCACCCCTGGAGGCGGCGGTGCCGGTGACGATCGGGGCGCGGCGCGGCCCGGACGACCGCCAGGCCGCCCAGTCCTCCCAGCGCGGCCCGGACGCCGCCGGCTTCGACCTGCTCGAGCTGGAGCGCCCGCCTGCCGGCCGGCCGTGGGCCTACGTCAAGGTGGCCGAGGGGTGCGACCGCATCTGCGGCTTCTGCGCCATCCCCAGCTTCCGGGGCCGGCAGCGCTCCCGGTCCCGGGACGACGTGCTGCGGGAGGTGGCCTCGCTGGTGGAGGGCACCGGCACCGGCGACGGGGTGCAGGAGATCGTGCTCGTGGCCCAGGACCTCGCCTCCTACGGGCGCGACCGGTCCGCCCGGCGCGCCGGCGGCCGGTCCGGCACCGTGGCGCGGGCCGCGTCAGCCACCGGCGCCACGGCTCCCGGACGCCCGGCGCCGATCGTTACCCTCACGCGGGAGGTGGCCGCCCTCGTCCCGCGCACCCGCCTCCTCTACCTCTACCCGTCCGGCCTGACGGACGAGCTGGTCTCGGCGGTGCTCGACACCGGCGTCCCCTACTTCGACCTCTCCCTGCAGCACGTGTCCCGCCCGCTCCTGGCGCGCATGCGCCGGTGGGGGGACGGGGAGCGGTTCCTGCGGCGCATCGAGGAGATCCGCGCCGCCGAGCCTGCGGCGACCTTCCGCTCGTCCTTCATCCTCGGCTACCCCGGCGAGACCGAGAGCGACCACGACCTGCTGCTGGCGTTCCTGCGCGCCGCCCGGCTGGACTGGGCCGGCTTCTTCCCCTTCTCCCCCGAGGAGGGGACCCATGCCGTCGGCCTGGACGCGCAGGTCCCCCCGGCCCTGGCCATGGAGCGGCTGCGGGAGTGCGCCGAGCTGCAGGACGGCATCACCGCCGCCCGCCGTGACCTGCTGGTGGGGGAGGTCCGGCAGGTCCTCGTGGACGCCCCGGGCGTGGCCCGCACCGTGCACGAGGCGCCCGAGATCGACGGGATCGTGCAGGTGCCCGGGTGGCTGCCGGCCGGCGACCTGGTGGACGTGGTGATCACCGGCTCGCTCGGGACCGACCTCGTGGCCGAGCCGGTGGCGGTGGCCCGTGCCGGTGCCGTGCCGTGACGGACGCCGTGAGCGGGCACACCTTCGGCCCCTCGGCCCTGGCCACCCCGGCGAACGCCGTGACCGTGGCCCGCCTCCTGGCCACGCCGGTCTTCGTGGCCCTGATCCTGGCGCAGGGCGCCACCTGGCTCACGGTCGCCGTGGGCGTGCTGGTGGCCGGGAGCGACGGCGTGGACGGCTGGGTCGCCCGCCGGCAGGGCGCCACCAGGTCCGGTGCCTTCCTGGACCCGCTGGCCGACAAGGCGGTGGTGCTTGGCGCGTTCTTCGCGCTGGCCGTCCAGGGCCACCTGCCCTGGGTGCCGGTGGTGCTGATCGCCGCCCGCGAGGTGGGGATGAGCGTCTACCGCTCCTACGCCGGGCGCCGGGGCGTGTCCGTGCCGGCCCGGGCCAGCGCCAAGGCCAAGACGCTCGTGCAGGACCTGGCCATCGCCACCTGCCTACTGCCCCCGCTGGCCCACGAGCACGCGCTGCAGCTCGCGGCGGTCTGGGTGGCGGCGGCGCTGACCGTGGCCACCGGGCTCCAGTACCTGGCGGACGGGCGGCGGGCCCTCCGCGGGGCCGCCTCGTGAGGGTGGAGATCGTGGCCGTGGGCACGGAGCTGCTGCTCGGCCAGATCGCCGACACGAACTCGGCCTGGCTCGGCCAGCAGCTCGCGGCCGCCGGCGTGGACTCGCACTTCCACCAGGCGGTCGGGGACAACCACGCCCGCATCGTGCTGGCGCTCCGCACGGCGCTGGCCCGCGGCGACGCCGTCATCGTGTGCGGCGGGCTCGGCCCCACCCAGGACGACATTACCCGGGAGGCCATCGCCGAGGTCATGGGCGTGCCGCTCGTGCGCGACGAGGCGGTGCTCGCCCGGGTGGCCGAGCAGTTCGCCGCCCGCGGGCGCGAGATGTCGGCCAACAACGCCCGCCAGGCCGACGTGCCCGTGGGCGCCTCGGTGATCGAGCAGGCTCGCGGCACGGCCCCGGGCCTGGTGTGCCCGCTCGGGGGGAAGGTCCTCTATGCGGTGCCGGGGGTGCCGCACGAGATGGCCGAGATGTACGAACGCGGGATCCTGCCCGACCTCCGGCGGCGGCTGGAGGCCGCCGGCGAGGTGTCGGTCATCGCCAGCCGCGTCCTCCGGACGTGGGGGGCGAGCGAGTCCGCGCTGGCCGAGGCCCTGCAGGAGCGCATTGACGCCCTGGACGCGGCAGCCGCAGCCGCCGCGGCAGCCGGGCCGGCCGGGCCGGGCGGCACGGCGACCGTGGCGTTCTTGGCCAGCGGCATCGAGGGCATCAAGGTGCGCCTCACGGTCCGGGCGGCCGACGCGGCGTCCGCCGGGGCCGCCCTGGACGCGGAGGAGGCGGTGGCCCGCGCCGTGATCGCCGAGCACCTCGGCGACATCGTCTTCGGCGTGGACGACGAGACCATGGAGCAGGCAGTGGCCTCCACCCTCACGGCCCGGGGGCTCTCGCTGGCCGTGGCCGAGTCGCTCACCGGCGGCCTGGTGGCGGCGCGCCTCGTGGACGTCGGCGGGGCCAGCGAGTGGTTCCGTGGGGGCGTGGTGGCCTACGACTCGGCGGTGAAGCACGCCCTCCTGGGGGTGCCGGACGGGCCCGTGGTGAGCGAGCAGGCGGCCGCCTCGATGGCCGAGGGGGTCCGCCGCCTGCTGCACGCGGACGTCGGCCTCGGCATCACCGGGGTGGCCGGCCCCGCCACGCAGGAGGGGCGCCCGCCGGGGACCGTCTACGTGGGGCTGGCGCTGCCGGACGGCCCCCCGGTCACCCGCGAGCTCACGCTGCCCGGGGACCGCCCACGCGTGCGGCAGTACTCGACGATCACGGCGCTGGATCTCCTGCGCCGCCAGCTCGCGCCGGTGCCGGGGCCTGATCACGTGACCGGCCGCCGGCCGGTCAGTCCCCGGTCCCGTTCAGGAGGTCGAGGGCTGTGGTCCCGAGACGGTCCGCCAGGCGCTCGATGGTGCGGAGCGTGACGTTGCGCTCGCCGCGTTCGAGGCCGCCCATGTAGGTTCGGTGGACGCCGAGGACGTCGGCGAAGCCCTCCTGGCTGAGGCCCTCGGCGACACGCCGTACACGGAGGTTGCGGCCGAGCCGGAGCTGTAGGTCACCTTCCACGCCCGACACCTTGACGTATCGCTACTCGCCGGTCTACATACTGATGAGTAGCATTCCCCGGGGGCTCACGAGCCCTCCCCGTCCTCGAGGTGGAGCTGCGCGCGCCACCGTCCTGTGCCGTCAGGCCAGGCGTCGAGCTCGGCGACCGCGTCCCCCTCGGCCCAGAGCTGGAGACCCACGCCGGGCCCCAGGCCGCTGCCACCGGCGTCCGCGGAGCCGTCCCCGGTGGCCTGCCCGGGCGGTCGGACGCCGGCGGGCCCCGCCCTCTCGTGGCCGGGCTCCGCCACCGGGACCGCCCCGCTGGCGAACAGCACGGTCGCCGCGCCGGCGCCGTCGCCGTCCGGAGGCAGCTCCACGCGGAGCTCCGCCGTGTCCCGGACCACCTCGGCCACGACGCGTGGCGTGCCCGGGCCGGCGGACACCACCAGCCGTCGGGTCCGGACCTCGGTGGCCATCGCCGCCACCGCCTCCTCCAGTGCGGCCATCCGCCGCTCGAACGTCCCGCCTTGCTCCGCCGCGCCGCGGCGTGTTCCTGCCGGCATGCCCGGCCTCCTCCTGATGGGTGCGAACGCGTGGCGCAGGTGCCGGTGGCCGCTCGGCGGCCGGCCCGGTGCTGCACGAGGCGACCGCACCGGCTCACGGCCTGACGCGATCGTGCGGCAAGGCCTAGCAGCGGGCTGTGACCGGGAACCCGCGGGAGCGGCCGGCCAGGGCGGTCCGGCCCGCGGGCGGACCTGCCGTCCGGCGCCGCGTCAGGCCCGGGCCCGGTCCAGCAGGTCGCGGTAGAGGGCCAGGGTCTCCTGCTCGAACGCCACCAGCCGGACGAGCCGGAGGGTCCCGGCCACGCCGTCCTCCGCTCCCCGGTGCCCTGCCACCGCCTCCCGGAGGGTCCCCACCGCGATCCCGGCGGCCCGCCGGGCGGGGAAGCCGTAGATGCCGGTGGCGATGGCGGGGAAGGCGATCGAGCGCGCCCCGAGGTCGGCGGCCACGGCCACCGAGCGCCGGTAGCACGAGGCCAGGATCCCGTCCTCGCCCTCGTGGCCCCCGTGCCAGACCGGTCCCACCGTGTGGACGATCCAGCGGGCGGGGAGCGCGAACCCGGGGGTGGCCTTGGCGTCGCCCGGCCGGCATCCTCCGAGCTCCTCGCAGGCCCGGCGGAGATCGGCGCGGCCCGCCGCGGCGAAGATCGCCCCGCAGACGCCCCCGCCCTCGGCCAGCGCGGCGTTGGCCGCGTTGACCACGACGTGGACCTGCTGCGCCACGAGGTCACCGGCCACCGCCTCGATCGCCGTCCCCCCACCGGCGCCCGGGGCCGCCATGCGGGCGACGCTACAACCACGCCGGCCGGCCCCGTAACCCGCGGGGCACGGCATGCTGGAGGGGTGCGGTGCTTCGTGGGCGTCTGGCCACCGGCGGCCGTCCGCGACGTCCTCGGTCCGCCCCCGGAGGAGGTCCCCGGGATCCGGTGGTCGCCCCCGGAGGCGTGGCACGTGACCCTCGCCTTCGCCGGCGACGTGGCCGCCCCCGCCGTCGAGTCGTGGACCGCGGCCCTGGGTGCCGCCGCCGCCCGGCTGGCCGCCCGGCCCGAGGCGGTCCTGGGGCCCGCCACCGGGACCCTGGGACCGGCCGTCCTGTGCGTGCCGGTCGGCGGCCTCGACGCCGCCGCCACGGCGGTCAGGGAGGAGGCGGCCCGGCGCGGTCTCCCGTTCGACGAGCAGCCGTTCGTGGGGCACCTGACCCTCGCCCGGGCCCGCGGGCGGCGCGGCCGCGTCCCGTCCCGTCTCGTGGGCCGGCCCGTGTCGGCCCGGTGGCCGGTGGCCGAGCTGCGCCTCGTGCGCTCGCTGCGGGACTCCCACGGCAGCCGGTACGAGACGGTCGCCACCGCGACCGTTCAGTGAGCGGGGGTCCGGCGCGAGCCGCCGGACCATCCCTTGACGAACACGCGTTCGCCGGTAGAGTGCTGGCATCGCACGAGGTCGTCCGGGCCTCGACCGCCCCGGACCCGCTGACACACCCGACCCGTAGGGTCGGCGCCCGACGGTTCGACGGACACGAGACGAGGAGACGGAGAGCGATGGCAGAGGAGCGTGACAAGGCGCTGGACATGGCGCTCAGCCAGATCGAGAAGCAGTTCGGCAAGGGCTCGGTCATGCGCATGGGGGACGACGTCAGCATGGGCATCGAGGCCATCCCCACCGGGGCGCTCTCGCTCGACCTGGCGCTCGGCATCGGCGGCCTGCCCAGGGGGCGGATCGTCGAGATCTTCGGGCCGGAGTCGTCGGGGAAGTCGACCCTGGCCATGCACTGCGTGGCCGAGGCGCAGCGGAACGGGGGGATCTGCGCCTACATCGACGCCGAGCACGCCATGGACCCGGTCTACGCACGGGCCATCGGGGTGAACGTGGACGACCTGCTGATCTCCCAGCCGGACACCGGGGAGCAGGCACTGGAGATCGCCGACATGCTGATCCGCTCCGGCGCCCTGGACGTCCTGGTCATCGACTCGGTGGCCGCCCTCACCCCGAGGGCGGAGATCGAGGGGGAGATGGGGGACACCCACGTGGGCCTGCAGGCCCGGCTCATGTCCCAGGCCCTCCGGAAGCTCACCGGGACGTTGAGCAAGTCGGACACCATCGCCATCTTCATCAACCAGCTCCGGGAGAAGATCGGGGTCATCTACGGGTCGCCCGAGACCACCCCGGGCGGGCGGGCGCTCAAGTTCTACTCGTCGGTGCGCCTCGACATCCGCCGGATCGAGACCATCAAGGACGGCGCCGAGATGATCGGCAACCGCACCCGGGTCAAGGTGGTGAAGAACAAGGTCAGCCGTCCGTTCCAGCAGGCCGAGTTCGACATCATGTACGGCAGCGGGATCAGCCGCGAGGGCTCCCTGCTCGACGTGGCCGTGGACCTGGGGTTCGTCAAGAAGTCCGGGGCGTGGTTCACCTATGAGGGCGAGCAGCTCGGCCAGGGCCGGGAGAACGTCAAGGCGTTCCTCCGGGAGAACCCGCAGCTCATGGCGGAGATCGACGACCGTGTCCGCCAGCACCTGGCGCCGTCGGAGCAGGGCGCCGAGGCGCAGGTGACCGCCGACCCGGACGACCAGCCCATCAGCCTCACGGACTGAGCGGGGGGACGACCGCCCGGGCGTCGCCAGGACGGCCCCGCCGGGCGTCCGCCCGTAGACTCCGCGTCCGGTGCCCGGGGCGTCGCCGGCACCGGAGCGGAGTCCGGGGACCATGCGGCTCGACCAGATCGACCTGACCGACCTCGATCTGTTCGCCCACGGGTTCCCGCACGACGCCTTCCGGCTGCTGCGCCGGGAGGCTCCGGTGTGGTGGCACGAGCCCACGGCGCACACCCCGGACGGCGTGGGCTTCTGGGTGCTCAGTCGCCACGCCGACGTCCTCGCCGCCGTGGGGGACGCCGGGACCTTCTCGTCCGAGCGGGCTCCGGGCCACGACGGCGGAGGGACGCTCATCCAGGACCTGCCCTACGGCTTTGCCGCCGGCGTCCTGCTCAACATGACGGACGACCCCCGTCACCGCCGGGTCCGGGCGATCGTGACGCCGTCGACCTCGCCGCGCGCCGTGGCCTCCATGGAGGGCGAGCTCCGGGCCCTCACGGCCGGGCTGATCGGGGCGGCGCTGGAGGCCGGGGAGTGCGACTTCCTGACGACGGTGGCGGCGGAGCTGCCCGTCCAGGCCTCCCTGCAGCTCCTCGGCGTGCCGGCAGAGGACCGCCACCAGCTCGTCGCCTGGAGCGGGGCCACCCTGGCCTACGACGACCGGGAGCTCGGCGAGGAGACCGAGGCCACCAGGACGGCGTCAGCGTCCATGGCCGCGTACGCCGAGGAGCTGATCGCCGAGAAGCGCCGCCGGCCGGCGGACGACCTGCTGTCCGCCCTTGTCGCCGCCCGCGTGGAGGACGAGGACGGGCCGGCGCGGCCGCTGTCGCCCCTGGAGCTGTCGATGGCCTTCTCCCTCCTGGTGGCGGCGGGCAGCGAGACCACCCGGAACGCCATCGCGTTGGGCGTGGCGGCGCTGGCCGAGCATCCGGACCAGATGGCGGCGCTGCGTGCCGACCGCTCGCTGGTGGGCTCCGGGGCCGAGGAGATCCTGCGCTGGTCCAGCCCCACGCTCTACAACCGCCGGACGGCGACCGTGGACGCCTGGGTGGGGGGCGTACCGGTCCTTGCCGGGGACAAGGTGACCCTGTGGTGGGCGTCCGCCAACGCGGACGAGGCGGTGTTCCCGGAGCCCACCCGCTTCGACGTGCGCCGTGACCCCAACCCGCACCTCGCCTTCGGCTACCGGTCGCACTTCTGTCTCGGCGCCGGCCTGGCGCGCCTGGAACTGCGCCTGGTGCTGGAGGAGCTCCTCGACCGCGTGGGCTCGGTGGAGCTCGCGGGGCCGGTCCGGCGGATCCGCACCAACAAGCACGCCGGGGTCGCCCGCATGCCGGTCCGGCTCACGCCCAGGTAGCCCGGCCCCTGGTCCCCGGCGCAGCCCGTGCGGCCCGTGCGGGGGTCAGCCGCCGGGCGGCGTCCCGGTCACGGTGATGGTGCTCGGCACGAGCTCCACCCAGGTCTGCCCCGGTTGCAGGGTGATCGGCTGGCCGTCGCTGCCGGTGAACTGGGTGGCCTGGCCGAGCGACGAGCGTGACCAGGTGCCCGAGATCTCCTGGCCGCTGCGGAAGACCAGTGCCGGCCCGCTGGCGTCGTCGTAGAGGTTGGCCTGGACCTCGAGGCCGCCTGTGCTGTTCTCGAGCCACGGGCCGTAGGTCACGTCCACGAACTGCACCACCACGTTCGCCGCCGTCTCCTGCATCCCTGTGCTGAGCTTGTCGGGGGTGGACCCGTAGTACCGCTGGAAGGCGTGGAGCTTGGCGTCGTAGCGCCAGACCACTGTGGAGTTGCCGGAGAACGGGATGGCCACGGACGCCACCGGGGACACCCCCGCCCCGCTCGGCGCGGTGCTGGAGTAGCTGAAGACCGGCGACGGCACCGAGGTGTCCGTGGGGTCGATCCCCCACAGGGCGGCCGTCGACGCGTAGGTGTCGTACGGGGCCATCCGCCCGGGCTGGTGCTGGATGACTGTGCCGTGCGCGCCCACGTCCACGTTCACGATCGGCGAGGCGTCGATGTTGGCGATGACCGGGTCGATGCCACCCACGTGGGCCAGCAGCGGCGTGCCGAACTGGCCCAGGATCCCGATGTCGATGTTCCGGGCCGAGCGGATGGGTCCCACGAGTGTGGCGCCCTGGCACTGGTAGACGGCCACGAAGCGGGTGATGCCGCCCTCGACCGGCTCCTCGAAGACGATGTCGGCCTTCTGCAGGCCGGTCTGGGGGCGCGCCGACGCGTAGTTTGTGACCTTCACGGCGAGCGCCGGCCGTTGCGGCACCGGCCCGCCGCCGGGCACCGGGGAGCCCGTGAGGGGACAGATCGCCACGGACACCGTGGGCGCGGCGGCGGTGGAGGTCGTGGAGGAGGCCTTGGGCGGGGAGGCCTTCGGCGGCGTGGCCGCCGTGGTGCAGCCGGCGAGCAGGAGGGCGCCGACCGCGCCCCCGAGCAGCCACCAGCGTTGCCGGACGGCCGTGCCGCGCCGCGCCGTGCGGCGGGCGGGCCCGGCGGGGGCGCGACTACCGGTCCGGGGGGAGCTGCCGGGGGACATGCGGACAATTGTCCGCCGGCCGCCGGCCGTGGTGGGGGATGGTCGGGGGCGGCGCCCGGGTGTCGGGCCCGGGAGGCACCGGGCGGCCGGCCGCTACGCCGGGTCGAGCTCCCGGTCGGGTGTGGACGAACCCATCACCACCATGGAGAGGAAGTGCACGAGGGACGGCGAGAGATCCGGCAGCTCCTCGGTCTTGCCGTCCTCGATGTAGCCGAAGATCGGGCGCACGACCGCTCCCACCAGGAGCGCCTCCCGGGGCCCGTCCCTCAGCTCCGGGAAGGCGACGGCTCTCCCGTCGGCCTCGAACACGCTGCGGCACTCCTCGATGACCCGGTTCAGCCGCTCGACCGCCTCCGGGCCCACGCGGGCGGGCTCGACCGTGCAGAAGCGGGCGAAAGCCGGGTTGGCGGCCAGGTACGAGAGCGCGGTGTCGATCCCCACCCGGACCCGCTCGGGCCAGGTGCCCTCCGCCGAGCGGTACGCCTCGACCGTCCGCTCCACCAGGAACCGGGTCCCGATGTCGAACGCGGCGTAGAAGCAGTCCTCCTTGTCCGAGAACGCGGCGTAGAACGCCCGGTTCGAGACGCCGGCCCGCTGGCATACGTCGACCACACGGGTGTTGTCGTAGCCGACGCCGCCCACCACCTCGACGAACGCGTCCAGCAGCCTGGCGCGGTGGAGGCTCCGGATCTCCTCGCGGGAGTGCCCGTGCCGCCCTCGCGGCACGACCCGGTCCGGACCGAGCGGGGACCGGCTCCCCGGCAGCACGGCGAGCTCCCCCCCAGCCTGCACGGCCTCGTCATCCATCGCTGGGCCCCCTTCCTCAAGCCGCGGACCGCCGGGAGCATTCAATTGCAACCGACGTTGCGAAACGGTTGTTTCTCACATTTTCCTGCAGTCGCATCTGAATCCGTGCCGTACTCACATCACTCCCCATCCCGCGGCCGCCCCCGACCCCGGCGCCCGCGGCCGGACGACATCCGGAAATTGTAGCCTGATGAGTGTCGGTCCGCCTGTTGGACGCGGTGGGTGCGACAGGTCCGGTCGCCCTCCTGAACGAGCGTTTGGTCGCGTCCCTGGTAGCGGCGTCTTTCCTGTTCAGGAATGCAGTGCTTACCGAAAGGTAAGATGCACGGCCGCGCGGTCCGGCGGGGACGGGGTCGCGCTGGCCGCGGTGGGGGCGGCCGCCGCCCGAGAGAAGCGCAGCGCCCGTTGGCCAGATGGGGAAAGGACGAATTTCCCATGTTTAGCGCCCTGTCGAGCGAGACAAGCAAAAGGAAATCTGTCGTACCACTTCTGGATCCGCACCGCGCATGATAGAAAAACTGACTGTAGGTAGACGTTGAACGTCGGGGAAGGGGTTCACATGATCAGGCTCGCGCCGGATCCGGGGTCGGCTCTGCCGTCCGGGTACTCGGCGAGCCCGGCACCGGTCTGGAGGCCGACTGTGCCGGGCTGAGGTTCACGAACTGCCGGAGTCCTCACCCTTCGGGTGGTCGCGGCTCCGACGCCGGTTCGTGAGGTGCTGGCCCCCCTATTCCCATCCCCATCCCCCGGGGGGCCAGCACCACCCTCGCTCGGCGAGGGCTCCCATGGCGGGGCAGCGCCCGAGCGGGCCCCCTGTCCCCCTCTTCGCTCCGGTTCCCGTGCCCTGGCGGCCCGGCGCACCGCGCGCAGGACGCCGGGTCCCACACCCGTGCCCTGGCCTGCGCCAGCAGTGCCTCGCCCGACGCCCGGCGCGCCCGGACGAAGCGGCCTACCACCAGCCCGCCCACCACGATGGCCCCCGCCGCAGTGGCCGCCGCGGCGGCGGACTGCAGGTGCGCGCCGGACGCGTACGTGTCGTCCGCCACGAGCACGCGGAGTCCGGCGAGAGATCTGGTGCACGCCACGGCGTCGAGCGCTGCCCGGCGACCGTCGACCGTGCCCGGCCCCGGGACCAGGCAGTCGAGCAGCGCCGGCAGGGCGGCCACCCGGCCCAGCACGCCGTGGAAGGGGTGTGGCGGCGGGCGCCGCCCGCCGAGCGACGGCACCACGAGCACAGCGTCCACGCCGCGCGGAGCCACGCAGGCCAGGTGCAGGCGGGCGAAGGCCTCCACGAGGCCGGCCAAGCGCCGAGCGTCTCCCCCGGCACCCGGGTGGCGCGCCTTGTAGGAGGCGAGCACCCGGTGGAGGCGGCTGCCTGTGGTGGTGAGGGACACCGGGGTCACGGTCACCGGGGGCCGGCCGAGCAGGGCGGCAACGGCCCGGCACGCGCCGCAGCGCGGTCCCGCCGGTCCGGGCCCGCCGGTCCGGGCCACCACGGCGTCCACGTCGCCGTGGCACATGCGGCAGACACCGTCCCCCGGCGGGGGGACGGGCAGGCACGCCCCGGCGAGGCCGCCGGCGAGGATCTCAAGCGAGCGCACGTCGCGCCGCCGAGGCCACCGCGGATGCCGCGGATGCCGCGGCCACCGGTGGCGGCGGCTGCTGTCCGGACCCGTCACACTTCCCTGAACGGTCGGCCCCGGGCGGAGGTACGCGACGCCTGGAGCCGGCGCCGCTCAGCGGCGCCGCTCAGCGGGGGCGCGGTGTGGGGACGTAGTCGTGCCAGATGTCGGCGGAGGTGCTGAGCCAGTTGGGCCCGGCGGTGTACGCCTGCACCACGTAGTCGGTCGCCCGGGGCGGCAGGTAGGCCGGTGCCGGCGGGAACAGGGTCACGGTCGCCGTGCGGTGGGGGCCGAGGACGACCTGCCGGTGGTGCGCCACGGTCCAGAAGCCGCTGGGGTGCGGTGCGCCGAGGTCCACCATGAAGCGCGGGGTGACCGTGGCGCCCGTGCGGTTGGCCACCATCACGGTCACCGATCGCAGGCGTTGCTGCGAGGAGCCCACGTCGGACGACCGGTAGGTGATGCCGAGCGGGGCGCCCACGAACGCCAACGCGGTGACGGCCGCCGTCGCCGCGGCCAGCACCGCCGCCCCCAGGCGCATCGGTCCCAGGCGCATCGTTCCCAGGCGCACGGGTCCCAGGCGCACGGGTCCGAGGCGCACGGGTCCCAGGCGAGCCTGCCCGGCCTCGGTGGCGCCCCGGGCGGCGGGCGCAGTGGTGGCCAGGGCGACCACGGCCACCGGGAAGAGGTCGACCAGGTAACTGCTGAAGCTGCGTGGGGAGAAGAAGAAGGCCACCGGGAGGACGAGCACCCAGATCCGCTTGAGCTGGTCGTACCAGGCCACGAAGGCCAGGAGGACGGCCAGCAGCGCCAGGCCGCTGGCGACCCGGAGGAGCCCGAGGTTCGCGCCGCCCGTGATGCCGTGGAGCGCCAGCGAGACCACGCCCTGCCCGTCGGCCACGAGCGGCTGGGCCAACGGGGTGAGCACGCCGTGCCACCAGGCGGGCGCGTCCCAGACGACGAACGGGAGGTTCACGGCGGTGAAGACCGCCAGGACGACGGCCAGGTACCGGGCCACGAGGGGCAGGGGCCGCCGGCCGGAGCGACGCGCCTCGAGCCAGACACCGGCGAGCAGGAACGGGACGCAGAACCACGGCGTCTGCTTCACCGAGCACGCCAGCCCCAGGGCCACCGGGCCGATCCACCGGGCCAGCCCTGCCTCCCTGCCCAGGCCGTAGCGGTCCCAGCGCCAGACGGCCACCATGGCGAGGGGCACCACGACGGCGTCGGTGCCGCCTCCGGTGAACAGGCCCATGAAGAACCCGGTCATCCCCACCAGGGCAGCGAGCCAGCGGAGGCTCCGAGGCAGCAGGAGGAAGAGGAGGACCGCGCTCGCCACCCAGGCCACGAGGTCCACCCAGTCCACGACCGCGTGGTGGAGGCCGAGGGCGTACACGGCCGCGTAGGCGAGGAACGACCCCGCCGGGTACGACATGTTGACGACGTGCGAGCCGGTGACCGTGTAGGTCCAGTAGCTGGCCGGTGTCCTGAGGAGCAGGGACGCCGAGGCGAGCGACGCGGAGTACGGGTCGTGCCCGTGGGTGAGGGCCCGCGCCGCGACCTGGTCGAGGGCGGCCGAGTCGGTGGCGTAGTAGCGGCGGTTGTGGATCCCCACGAGGTGCGGCGTGGCCACGGCCACCAGGCCGGCCACCAGGGCAAGGGCCTGGTGCCACCACGAGCGCGGGCTCGCCGTGCACCAGCAGGCCACGAACCCGCCGAGCGCCACCGCCACCAGTGCCGGCGCGAGGACGTCGACCGGCGGCCACGCCGTCCAGGACCCCCACAGGTCGCACCCGCCCACGAGGACGCCCAGCCAGACCACGCTCCAGGCGCACCGCTCGACGTAGAGAGGAGGCTCCCCGGTGGCGCCGCCCGGCACCGGGCCGTGCCCGTCGGCGACGGCCGTCCCGCCAACGGCCCTCCCGTCGCCGTCCGCCGCGCCGGCGACGGGGTCCGGTCCCGCCG
>JBOGGH010000018.1:0-15670 GCA_050743905.1 Acidimicrobiales bacterium | reverse complement strand
GCGCCAGGCTGCGCCACGGCGGCACGGCCGGCCGGCGGGCGGAACTCGAGCGCGCCCATGGCCCGGCCGGCGGCGTAGGCCAGGCGGTCGAGCGGCGTGATCGACGAGCCGTCGATGCCCTGACCGGCCATCCAGGCGTTCACCACGGCAGTGCCGAAGGCGTCCGGCAGGGCGTCGGCCAGCAGGGCCGGCAGCCCGTAGAAGGTCTCCCGCGACAGCTCGGGGAACTGGTAGGGCTCGGTCCGCAGCGGCATGTGCAGCGGCGCCAGCTCCACCCCGCCGTCCACCCACTCGCCGGCGTAGCCGAAGGCGTACCAGCCGGTGCGCGGGTCGAGGGCCACAGCCCCGACCCGCTGCCCCCAGGCCCGCACCTCCACCACGTCCACCGGCTCGTTGGTCACGGCGCGGCCCCGGCGGGGCGCTCCCCGCCCCGGGCACGCACCCGGCGGGGCCCCTGGCGCTGCCGGCGCTCCCGGCGCTCCCGGGCCTCGAGCAGATCCAGGGGGTTGAACGCCGGTGCGGGCGCCAGATCCTCGATCCAGCGCTCCTGTCCCAGCGCCCGGACCACCTTGGTCAGCGTCGCCGTGGTGACGCCGGCACCGGTCTCCAGGTGCTTCAGCGCCCCCAGCGAGACGTTGGCCCGCTCGGCCAGCTCCGCCTGGGTGAGGCGCCGCGACAGCCGCAGCGTGCGGAACCGCTCGCCCAACGTCGCTTCGAGGTCGTCGCTCCGCATCCCGGCTGTCTCTCCTCATGGACGGTATGCCGGCTGAAGGTTGGCAAGGGCGATGGTGTTGTAGTCGTAGTTCTAGCTGTTACGTGCTCTCAGCCATATATCAGCTATAATTATGACCAGAAAATCTGCCGCCATCAAGCTGGTCACGATGCCGTCGGTCACGTGCCGGACCGCTCGGCGAGGGCCGCCGGCCACGGGCGCGACCGGTCAGGTGATGCGGTAGCCCACTCCGGGGATGGTTTCGATCACGTCGGGGTCGCCGAGCTTGCGGCGCAGCCGGCCGATGGTGACCTGCACCGTTTTGGTGAAGGGGTCGGTGTGCTCGTCCCAGGCCTGTTCGAGGAGGTCTTCGGCGCTGAGGGTGGACGGTGAGGCTCGCATCAGCGCTTCGAGCACGGCGAACTCCTTGGGGGTGAGCTCGCACGGTCGGCCCGCCCGCATGGCGGTGCGGCGGAGCGGGTGGAGCTCGAGGTCGGCCGCTTTGAGGACGCGGGGCTGCGCGGTGGGTTGTCGTCGGGCCAGTGCCCGGAGCCGGAGGACCAGCTCGGGGAAGTGGAAGGGTTTGGGCAGGTAGTCGTCTGCGCCGAGCCCGAGCCCGCTTACCCGATCGGTGGGGGCGTCGGCCGCGGTGAGCATGAGCACCATGGCCGGGTCGTCGCCGTCGGTGATCATCGTGCAGATGGTGTCGCCGTGGATGCCGGGAAGGTCCCTGTCCAAGACAACGACGTCGTAGCGGTTGACGTCCAGCTTGGCGGCGGCGTCCAGTCCCGTGTGGGCGACGTCGACTGCCATGCCCTGGTCTCGCAGGCCCTCGGCGATGTCGTCGGCCAGTCGCCGCACGTCTTCGACGACGAGCACCCTCATGGCAGCCCTCGGTTCAGGGCGGGGGACGAGGGACGAGGGAGCGTGACCGCCACCCGCAGCCCTCCTTCCGGGCGCGCCTCGATGTCGACGGTTCCATGGTGGGCGACGGCGATGGCCGCGACGATGGACAGGCCCAGCCCGACCCCGCCGTCCTGGCCGGTGCGCTCGGCGCCGGCTCGCCGGAACGGCCGGCCCAGATGGCCGACCTCGGCCGGGTCGAGGACAGGACCGCTGTTCTCGACGATCAGCGTGGCGCACGGACCCTCAGCCGTGGTAGCGACCTGCACCCACCCGCCGGGCTCGTTGTACCGGATGGCGTTGTCGATCAGGTTGACGGCCAGGCGGGAAAGGAGTGTCCGGCTGCCGTCGACCTCCGCTTCGTCAAGACTGCGGTGCAGGGTCACGTCGGCCGCGCCGGCACGCTCAGCGCGGGTCTCGAGAGCGTCCGCGGTGACCCGGGGCAACGAGATCGTCGTCAGGTCGTCGATCGCTCCCCGTTCGGCCCGGGCCAGCACCAAGAAGCTCTCCACCAGCCGTTCGGCCTGGTCGAGCCCCTCGCGGACCTTGGCCGAGAGCACCGACGCGTCCTCCGAGATGGGCGGGGCCTTGGCCTTGGCGACGTCGAGGGAGGTGCGCATCATGGCCAGCGGCGTGCGAAGCTCGTGAGAGGCGTTGGCCACGAAGGCCCGCTGGGCGTGGAAGGCGCCCTCCAGCCGGGCGAGCAGCCCGTCGATGGTGCCGGCGAGGTCCGTGATCTCGTCGCTCGGGCCGACCAGGGCAAGCCGCTGGTGGAGGTTCTCCTCGGAGATGTGCCGGGTGGTGGCAGTGATCTGCCGCAACGGGCGCAGCACCCGACCAGCCATGAGCCATCCCAGCAGGACCGATACCACGGCCATGACGCCCAACGCGACGCCGAACCACACCAGAAGGGTATGGAGGTCGGCGGAGCGCTGCGCGTCCAATGCCGCCTGCGCCGCAGAGGCGGCGCCGACCGGCAGATTGTGGACGACCTGGGAGTTGGAAGCCCCAGGTGCGGGCGACTTCAGCGTCCCGTGCGAGGCGATGGCGTGGCCATTGGGCGAGATGAGGTGGACGGTGGCCGAGAACGGGAAGCGGACCACGAAGAGGTAGCTGACGGCGAGCAGGGCCGCGCCGCAGAGGAGGAACAGCGCCCCATAGGCGAGGGCGAGGCGCATCCGCACCGTCCGCCGGAGCACGCCGCCGCCGGCCAACCGGCGGGCCACGGAGACGAAGGGTCGGAAGGCCACCCCCGTCGCGGTGGTGGAGCCCGCATGTGCGTCTCGGCCTGGACCTGCCGGCATCGACGCCCGCGAGTCCTGGACATCGCCGTCCGGCCGACGTCGGTCAGTCGAATGGCTTCCCTCCAGTTGGCTCACGGGTCCCAGCATGGCTCCCGTCCGGTAACGGGGGGGTAACAGGCTCTGTTGAGCCCCTGTTACCGACGGCGTCGTACAACCACCTCCGGACCATCGCTCGCGCGGAAGGACAACGGCATCATGGACGACGACGGCAACCGCCCTCCGGCGACCGGGAGACGCCGGCAACGACGAGGCTTCGGTGCCGGTCTCGCCCTCGTCGGGCCGCTGGTGGCGATCGGGCTGCTGGCCGCCGCCTGCGGGGGCGGACCGAAGGACCCCACAGCGGCAAGCGGTCGTGGAGCGACCACGACCGTCGCACCGTCCGGGAAGACCGGCGTCGCCGGCTCATCCAGCAGCTCCACCAGCCAGGCGGAGTTGCTGCAGCTCGCGCAGTGCATGCGCTCCCACGGGGTGCCCACCTTCCCGGACCCCAGCGCCACGGAGGGCACGTTCGGAGCGATGGTCTCCGCCGCAGGCATCGACCTCCAGTCGCCCGCCGTTCAGGCGGCGCTGGAGGCTTGCAAGGAGTACACCCCGACGCAGGCCGTGACCCCCGCCCAGAGCGCGGCCCAGAGCGCCGAGGCGCTCCAATTCTCGCAGTGCATGCGCTCGCACGGCGTGCCGAACTACCCCGATCCGAGCACCGGCACCGGCACAGGCACCGGAGCCGTCCACTTGAACCTCAACGGCACGGGCATCGACATGAGCAGCCCGACCTTTCAGGCGGCTGCCAAGGCCTGTGGGGGCTTGAAGCAGTGAACGCGACCGTCGCCGAGGCCACCGTCGACCACCCCGGCCCGGCCGGCACCCGGGAAGAGCGGCCCTACCGGCGGAAGGCTCGCCGGGTGATCGCCGTGGCGGTGGTGCTGGTGGGGGCCGGCGTGGCGGTGGTGATCACCAGACCCTTCAGCACCGGAGAGGCCGGCAGCGCCGGGGTCGCGGAGAACACCGACGCGACGGGGATCTCCACGGTGGCCCGCCAGGACCTGTCGTCGGAGACCCAGGTGCCGGCCACCCTCGGCTACGCCGGCTCGTACACGATCGCCGCCCCGTCGGGTGCGAGCGCCCAGCAGGTCGCCCAGGCCCAGCAGGCCGTCGCCGAGGATCAACTAGCGCTGTCCGCCGACCAGCAGTCCGAGACGGCCAAGGCGACCGCCGACAATCAGTCCATCGCGGCGGCCCAGACCAACCTCAATACAGCCCAGTCCACCCTCACCTCGGACCAGGCCAACCAGGCCCAGGCCTGCGCCGGGACCGGCGCGTCCGGCCCGGCATGCAGCCAGGACACCCAGAAGGTCAGTCAGGACCAGACCGCCCTCACGCAGGCTCAACAGCAGTTGGCGAGCGCCCAGTCGACCGCCACCCAGGACCACGACCAGGCCCAGGTCCAGGTCGCCTCTGACCAGCTCAAGCTCCAGGGTGATCAAGCCACGGTGGCGTCGCTCCAAGCCACCGCGGTCAACCCGGGCACGACCTATACCGCCCTGCCCGCAGTGGGCGACGTCGTCAGCCAGAACAAACCCCTCTATTCGGTCAGCAACGAGCCGGTGTCACTCCTCTACGGCACCATCCCCGCCTACCGAGCCTTTTACGTCGGCATGTCCGACGGCGCCGATGTGGGCGAGCTGACCGCCGACCTGATCGCCCTCGGCTACGGGGCCGGGCTGACCCAGAGCAACGACTACTCCACAGCGACGGCCAGCGCGGTCAAACGGTGGCAGAGCGCCCTCGGCCTGCCCGCCACCGGCCAGGTCCTGCTCGGCCAGGTCGTGTTCGAGCCCGGCCCGATCCGGGTCACCTCGGTCACGCCGTCGGTCGGCCAGTCCGTCGGGGGCGGGGGTGCGAGCGCGAGTGGCAGCAGTGGCGGGGGCGGGGGCGGGGGCGGCACGGTGCTGACGGCGACGTCAACCACACGCCAGGTCTCCATCGCCTTGGACGCCTCCGAGCAGTCCGAGGTGGCTGTCGGCGACAAGGTGACTATCACCCTGCCCAGCAATCAGACCACGCCGGGGGTGATCTCCTCGGTGGGCACCGTGGCCACCACGCCGTCGTCCAGCGGTGCAGGGAGCTCTGGGACAAGCGAGAGCAGCTCGCCGACCATCACCGTCCTGGTCAAGCCGACCGACCCGGCGGCCACCGGATCCTGGGACCAGGCATCCGTGAACGTGACGATCACGACCGGCACCGTTACCAATGCACTGGTGGTCCCGGTCGCCGCCCTGCGGGCTCGGACCGGCGGCGGCTACGCGGTGGAGGTGGTGGGCGCCGACAGCATTCGCCGCTTGGTCCCGGTCACCTTGGGCCTGTTCGACGACGCCGACGGCCTGGTCCAGGTCACCGGGACCAGCCTGGCCGCCGGCCAGCAGGTCGTGGTGCCGAAGCTATGAGCATCGACACCACCAACACGTCGACGGGAGGCCTCCTCGACACCCGTCTCGCCGCCAACGGCGTGGACCGGCCGGTTCTCGAAGTCCACCAGGTCACCAAGATCTACCCGAGCGTGCCGCCCGTGACCGCTCTGCGCGCTGTCTCCTTCACCGTGGGCCGCGGCGAGCTGGTGGGGATCGTCGGCCCGTCGGGGTCGGGCAAGACGACGCTCCTCCATCTGTTGGGCACCCTGGACCGACCCACCTCCGGGCTGGTCCGGATCACCGGCCTCGACGTCGAGCGGCTCTCCGACCGCGAGCTGGCCGCGCTGCGGGCCACCCGGATCGGCTTCGTCTTCCAACAGTTCTTCCTGGCCGAGCACCAAAGCGCACTCGACAACGTGGCCGACGGCCTCCTCTACGCCGGCGTCCCCCAAGCCGAACGGCGCGCCCGGGCGCTCGACGCCTTGGGACTGGTGGGATTGGACGGGCGACCCTACGCCCGCCCCACGCAGCTCTCGGGCGGCCAGCGCCAGCGGGTGGCCATCGCCCGGGCGCTCGTGGGCAGCCCGGCCATCGTCCTGGCTGACGAACCCACCGGCAACCTCGACCAGGCCACCGGGCAGGCCATCCTGGGCCTCTTCGAGGAGCTGCATCACCTGGGGGTGACCATCGTGGTCATCACCCACGACCAGGACATCGCGGGGCGCATGGATCGCCGGATCGAGATGCTCGACGGCCACGTCGTCTACGACAGCGCCCAGAAGGCCGCACCAGCACCGACTTGGACTTCCGGCGACACCACCCTCAACGAGGATCACCGGCCATGACCACCACCGGGACCCTCGCGGTGGGGCAACTGCGACCCTCGGACCTCGGGCGCCTGGCGACGGTGGGACTACGCACCCGCAAGCTCCGGGCTGGGCTCTCGGCGCTCGGGATCGCCATCGGCGTGGCCGCCATCGTGGCCGTGCTCGGGCTGTCCTCGTCCGCCTCGGCGGGGCTCTTGAGCGAGATCTCGGCCCTCGGCACCAACCTGCTGGTCGTCGAGAACGGTCAGGCCCTCTCCGGTGGAACGGCCGAGCTGCCCAAAGCGGCCCCGGCTATGATCGGCGGGATCGGCGGGATCGACGGGGTGAGCGAGGTGCAAGACACCGGATCAGTGATCGGCGATGTCTACGCCAACCCGCTCATCCCCGCGATCGACACCAACGCCATCGGCATCGAGGCGGCCAGCCTCGGCCTGCTGCACACCGTCGGGACCAGCATGGCGCAGGGCCGCTACCTCAACGCGGCGACCGCCCGAGAACCCGTCTGCGTGCTCGGGGCGGCCACCGCCCAACGGCTCGGGATCGACCGGGTGTACTCGGGCGAGCGGATCTGGGCCCACAATATGTGGTGCTACGTGGCCGGCATCTTGAAGCCCGCCGTGCTCGCCCCCGAGATCGACTCCTCGGTCCTCGTTGGCTTCCCCGCTGCCGAGCACCACTTCGGCTTCGACGGCCATCCCTCCACCGTCTACGTGCGCGCCCGGACCAGCCAGGTCGACGCGGTGTACAACCTCCTCGGCCCGACCGCCAACCCCGAGAACCCGAGCGACGTCGCCGTGAGCCAACCCTCGGCCGCTCTCGTCGCCCGGGCCGACGCCCAAGGCGCCTTCGACGGTCTCTTCCTGGGTCTCGGCGCGGTGGCCCTCTTGGTCGGGGCGGTCGGGGTCGCCAACATCATGATCATCTCGGTCCTCGAGCGACGCTCCGAGATCGGGCTGCGCAGGGCGCTTGGCGCCACCAGAGGCCACATCCGTGTCCAATTCCTCGCGGAAGCGATCCTGCTCGCCCTCGTCGGCGGCGCCGTCGGGGTGGGAGCAGGCGCCCTCGCCACCGCCGTCTACGCCAACGCCAAGCACGAGCTCGTGGTGATCCCCGCCCTCGCCTGGGCCGGCGGGATCGGCGCCGCCATCGTCATCGGCGCCGTTGCCGGCCTCTGGCCAGCCTTGCGTGCCGCACGCATGTCGCCAACCCAAGCACTGTGGAGCATGTGATGCGCGGGGCACAGAGCGTTGCCCCGACGGCGGCATCGCAGGGGGGCGGTATCGCAGAGGTGGTCGCCGACGTGGGCCGCGACGGCTGGTCCCACGTCGGCGTCCTGGACGAGGCCCTCACCCGGCGGCTCCGCAGCGCCGTGGACAAGGTGGCGGCCCGATCCTCTGGCACCACCCCAGGTGGGCAGCTCCACCAGATGTCGGGGCTGTCGCACCACCCCGATCTGGTCGAGGTGGTCGACTGGCCACCGCTCTTGGCGGTGGTGCTCGAACTGTTGTCGCCCAACGTCTACATCAACCACTCCCACCTCGACGTCCACCCGCCGCACCCGCCGACCGGGGCCCGCCGCTGGCACCGCGACAACGGCATGATGGGCCGGGACATGGGCCTCTCTTGGCGGGACCAGCCGCGGGTGACCGTGAAGGTGGCCGTCTACCTCACGGACGTGGAGCTCCCGGACGACGGGGCGCTCGAGGTAGTCCCCCGCAGCCACAACGACACGAAGCCGCGCCACCCCACAGAGCACCAGCCCCACGGGGTGGCGATCCTCGGTCCCGCCGGGACGGTGGCCGTCGTCGACGCCCGGGTCTGGCACCGCCGCCGGGACAACCTCGGCACGCGCACCCGGCGCGCCATCTTCATGGCGTACAGCTACCGGTGGCTGACGTCGCGCGACGTGGCC
This sequence comes from Acidimicrobiales bacterium, assembly GCA_050743905.1. Taxonomy (GTDB): domain Bacteria; phylum Actinomycetota; class Acidimicrobiia; order Acidimicrobiales; family RAAP-2; genus JBOGGH01. The sequence goes on along the minus strand of JBOGGH010000018.1, from coordinate 7,604 downwards.
TTCGAGGACGTGCCGGCATGGGTCGGCGTGTCGCCCGGCCGCCGCCAGCTCCTCGGCGGCGGGGCGGTCGATCCGTACTACTGGGCCCCCGGCGAGCTCCCGCTGGACCGTCGGCCAGATGCCCGGCAGCGAAGCTGCGATTGACGCCTGCCCCAGTTGGTGGAGAACACCATGACCTGCACACGCAGTCGGTGGTTCCCGCCGACGCGCACCGAACGACGGTGCTCGCCGGACCGTGCGCCTCCGTCAGCGGGTTGGCGTCAGGCCGGGACGTCGGCCAGCACCGCGCCCAACCGCGCCAGGCTGTCGCGCGCCCCGCCCAGGGTGAGCTCGATCTGCTCGGTGAGGAGGAAGAAGCGGTGGAGCGGGTAGTCGCGGTCCACCCCCACCCCGCCGTGCAGGTGGGCCGCGGCGTGGACCACCCGCTGCCCGCCCTCGGCCGCCCAGAACTTGGCCACCGCCAGCTCGGCGGTGGCCGGCAGCCCCGCGGCCAGCCGCCAGGCGGCGTACCACGCGGTGAGCCGGATGGCCTCGGTGTCCACGTAGGCGTCCGCAGCGCGCTGCCCGACTGCCTGGAAGGTGGCGATGGGCTTGCCGAACTGCTCGCGCGTCCTGGCGTACTCGGCCGTCAGCGCCAGCGCCGCCGCGCAGGCGCCCGCCTCCTGCACGCAGAGCGCGGCGGTGGCCCGCTCCGCGATGAAGCCGGCCACCTCGTCGCCGGCGGCCGCGCCGCCGAGCAGGGCGTCCGTCCCGACCTCGGCGCCACGTATCTCCACGAGCGCCTCGGGCAGCGCCGTGCCGTCCTGCCGGATCCGCGCCACCCCGCCGGCGTTCGCCGGGACGAGGAACACCCCCACCCCGGCCGGCCGGCCGTCGTCCCCGAGCACCGTGGCCGGGACCAGCAGGAGGTCGGCCAGGAGCCCGGCGGGCACGCAGGCCTTGGTGCCCTCCAGCCGCCAGCCGCCGCCGTCCACCGGCGTGGCGGTGGTGGCCGGCGCCACCACGCCCGGCACCACCACGTCCCCCACCAGCTCGGCCATGGCCGCCGTGGCCACCGCCTCGCCCGAGGCCAGCTTCGGGAGCCACTCGCCACGCTGGGAGGCGGTGCCGAACCGGTCGATCGCCGGCGCGGCGTAGGCCAGGACCTCCACCGCCGGCACGTGGGCGGCGGTGCGGCCCACGGCCTCCACCACCAGGCAGGCGGCCACGAAGTCCAGGCCCGCACCGCCCACGTCCTCGGGCAGGGCGATGCCGAGCAGGCCGGCCGTGGCCAGCTCGGCCCAGAGCTCGCGGTCGAACGGCCCCTCGGGGCCCGCCGCCTGCTCCACCTCCTTCAGCCGTTCGTGGGTCGAGCGCTCTGAGAGGATCCGGCCGGCCAGCTCGCGCACCGCCTCCTGCTCCTCGCCGTAGTCGAAGTCCATCGTGGTGCCGCTCCTTCTCGCGTCGCGCCGGTGGTGGTCCGTGCCCCTACCGCAGGGACCGCGGCAGGTTGAGCCCGAAGATGGCGATGAGGTCCCGCTGGATCTCGTTGGTCCCCCCGCCGAAGGTGAGGATGATCATGCTCCGGGCGTACATCTCCAGGCGGCCGGCGATCACCGCCGCCGGCGAGCCGCGCCGCAGGTAGCCGGCCTGGCCGATCACCTCCATCAGGAGGCGGAACGCCCGCAGGTAGAACTCGGTGCCGAACACCTTGATCGAGGAGGCGTCGGCCACGTCGAGCGTGCCCTGGGTGGCCTGCCACGCCACCTTCCAGTTGACGAGCTTCAGGAACTCGAGCTCGGCGTGGACCCGGGCCAGATGCTCCTGCACCCACTCCTGGTCCACCACCCGCCGGCCGTCGGGCAGCTTGGTCTGCTGCGACCACGCCCGGACATCGGCCAGCACCCGCTCCACGATCCCGGGCGAGCAGAGGGTGACCCGCTCGTGGTTGAGCTGGTTGGTGATGAGGCTCCACCCGTTGTTCTCGCCGCCCACCAGGCAGTCGGCGGGAACCCGCACGTCCTCGTAGAAGGTGTAGTTGATGTTGTGGTCGCCGAGGAGCGACATCGGCACCACCCGGATCCCCGGGGTGTCCATCGGGAGCACGAAGAGCGAGATGCCCTTGTGCTTGGGGGCCTCCGGGTCCGTGCGGGTGGCCAGCCAGACGTAGTCGGCCCCGCCGGCCAGGCTGGTGAAGATCTTCGACCCGTTGATGACGTACTCGTCGCCGTCGCGCACGGCCCTCGTGGTCAGCGAGGCGAGGTCCGTGCCGGCGTTGGGCTCCGTGTAGCCGATGCAGAAGTGGATCTCGCCGGCCAGGATCCTGGGCAGGTAGAACGCCTTCTGCTCGGGCGTCCCGAACTGCATGATCGTGGGCCCCACCGTGTTGATGGTGAGCATCGGCACCGGAGCGCCGCTGCGCATCGACTCGTCGAAGAAGATGTACTGCTCGATGGCCGACCGCCCCTGCCCGCCGTACTCGGTGGGCCACCCGATCCCGAGCCAGCCGTCCTGCGCCATCTGGCGCACCAGCCGGCGGACCGTGGGGCCGATGCCGTGGCTCTCCGCCAGCTCGGCCTCCACCTCGGGGGTGAGGAGCCGCTCGTAGTACTCCCGGAGCTCGCGCCGCAGCGCCTCCTGCTCCGGCGTATAGCCGATCTCCATGGAGCCCTCCCTCTCAGGTACGAGAACACGGTACAGAGGAGCGTCCGGGCCGGGCCAGCCGGCCTGGCCGGGCCGCCGTCTCACCACCGGCTCGGCCGCCGCCGGGCGTCCCCACTGCCGACGTCCCCGACTGCCGCCGTCCCGGACGTCATGCCAGACTCACCGCGTGATCGAGGCCCGGGGGCTCACGAAGCGGTTCGGCCCCGTGGTGGCGGTGGACGACCTCTCCTTCGACGTGCGCCCGGGGACCGTGACCGGCTTCCTCGGGCCCAACGGCTCGGGCAAGTCGACCACGATGCGCATGATCATGGGCCTCGACGCGCCGGCGTCGGGCACCGTCACCGTCCTGGGCCGCCGCTACCACGACCTTCCCTGGCCGCTGCGCGAGGTGGGCGGCCTGCTCGAGGCACGGGCCATCCATCCCGGTCGCTCGGCCCGGGCGCACCTGCTCACGCTGGCGAGGAGCAACGCCATCCCCCGGCGGCGCGTGGACGAGGTGCTGGACACCGTGGGGCTGACCTCGGTGGCCGGCAAGCGGGCGGGCAAGTTCTCGCTCGGGATGGGCCAGCGCCTGGGCATCGCCGCCGCCCTGCTCGGGGACCCCGGTGTCCTCCTCTTCGACGAGCCGGTCAACGGCCTCGACCCCGAGGGCATCCGCTGGGTGCGCACGCTCTGCAAGGAGCTGGCCGGCCAGGGCCGCACCGTGTTCGTGTCCAGCCACCTCATGGCCGAGATGGCGCTCACCGCCGACCACCTGGTGGTCATCGGCAAGGGCAGGCTGATGGCGGAGACCTCGGTGGCGGACTTCGTGGCCCGCAGCTCCCGGCAGTCCGTCAAGGTCCGCACGCCGGCCCCGGACCAGCTCTCCGATGCCATCGTCACCGCCGGCGGGGCGGTCACCCCCGGGCCGGACGGCTCCATGACCGTCACCGGCATGCCGGCGCCGGACGTGGGCGACCTGGCGGCGGCGAGGGGCGTGGCCCTGCACGAGCTGACCCCGGTGGCCTCGCTGGAGGACGCCTTCATGGAGCTGACCGACGACGCCGTCGAGTTCAGGGGCGGAGCGTGACCGCCGCGGTCGGGACGCCGGAGGCGCGCCGGACCGCGCCGCCGCCGGGCCACGTGGGCCTCCGGCAGGCGGTCGCCGCCGAGTGGACCAAGCTGTGGTCGGTCCGCTCCACCACCTGGACGCTCGTGGCCACCGGCGTGGCCGTGGTGGGCCTCAGCGCGCTGAGCACCGGTACGGTGAGCGCCACCGACATCGTCGGCGACCCCACCCGCCGCAGCCTGATCGGCATCTTCCTCGGCCAGCTCATCTTCGGCGTCCTGGGCGTGCTGGTGGTGAGCGCCGAGTACGGCACGGGCACCATCCGGGCGACCCTGGCGGCGGTGCCCCGCCGGCCGGCGGTGCTCGCCGCCAAGATCCTCGTGTTCGGCGCTGTGGCCGTGGTGGTGAGCGAGATCCTCACCTTCTGCGCCTTCGGCGTGGGGCAGGCCATCCTGTCCTCCAAGCACGCCCTCGGTCCGGCGACGATCACGCGGCGGGCCCACCAGCTCGGGCTGCACGTGCCCCACAAGCTCCAGGGCCTGCTCGGCGGCGGCTCCGCGTCACTGGACCAGCCGGGCGTCCTGCGGGCCGTGGTCGGTGCCGGCCTGTACCTGGCGCTGCTGGGGCTGCTGGCACTGGGCCTCGCCACCATCGTCCGGCACACCGCGGGCGCCATCTCGGCCTTCGTGGGCGTGGTGCTGGTCCTGCCCCTCATCGCCGAGGCCCTGCCCACATCCATCCGCGACGCGGTGGCCCGCTACCTGCCGTCCAACATCGGCCTGGTGATGTTCTCCACGCGCGGCGTGACAGGGGAGATCACGCACGCCTTCAGCCCGTGGGCCGGCTTTGGCCTGCTCGTGCTCTACACGGCGGTGGTCCTGGGTCTCGGCTGCTGGGTGCTGGTGCGGCGCGACGCCTGACGCACGTAGGGCCCGGACCGTCCGGGCGGCAGGCCACTAGCCTGTGACCGCCCGGGTCCCCCGGCGGGGTGCCGGCCCGGGGACCACCCACCGAGCACCACGAGGAGCGAGCATGCCCGAGGCCGTCATCGTCGCCACCGGCAGGACCCCCATCGGGCGGGCCAACAAGGGGTCGCTCGTGGACTGCCGCCCGGACGACCTGGCAGCGCACGTGGTGCGAGCGGTGCTGGACAAGCTCCCGCAGCTCCCCCGCCACACCATTGACGACGTGGTCATGGGCTGCGCCCAGCCGGCCGGCGAGGCCGGGTACAACCTGGCCCGGGTGGTGGCCGTCATGTCCGGCCTGGACGACGTGCCCGGCGTGACCGTCAACCGCTACTGCTCCTCGTCCCTCCAGGCCATCCGGATGGCCGCCCACGCGATCAAGGCCGGCGAGGGCGACGTCTTCGTGGCCGCCGGGGTGGAGACCGTCAGCCGGTACGCCCACGGCGCCTCCGACGTGGGTCCCCACAACCCGCTCTTCGCCGAGGCCGAGGCCCGCACCGCCGCCCGGGCGCCGGCGGTCACCGAGCCCTGGCAGCCGACGGCCGGGCTGCCGGACATCTACATCGCCATGGGCCAGACGGCCGAGAACGTGGCCGAGCTCATGAAGATCAGCCGCGAGGAGATGGACGAGTACGCGCTGCTCTCCCAGACCCGAGCGGTCGAGTCGCAGGCCAACGGGTTCTTCGAGCGGGAGATCGTCCCGGTGACCACGCCCGGCGGGGTGGTGGTGGACAAGGACGACGGGCCCCGGCCGAGCACCACGTTGGAGGGCCTGGCCCAGTTGAAGCCGGTGTTCCGCGAGGGTGGGACGGTGACCGCCGGCAACGCCTGCCCGCTCAACGACGGCGCCGCCGCGGTGGTGGTCATGAGCGACATCCGGGCCCGGGAGCTCGGGGTCACCCCGCTGGCCCGGGTGGTGGCCAGCGGGGTGACCGGGCTCAACCCGGAGATCATGGGGCTGGGCCCGGTGGAGGCCATCCGCCAGGCCCTCGGCCGGGCGGGGATGACCATCGACGACGTGGACCTGGTGGAGATCAACGAGGCGTTCGCCGCCCAGGTGATCCCCTCGGCCCGCGAGGTCGGGGTGCCCTGGGACCGCCTCAACGTGCACGGCGGGGCCATCGCGCTGGGCCATCCGTTCGGCCAGACCGGGGCCCGGATCATGACCACGCTGCTCAACGGCCTGGAGGACGCGGACAAGACCGTCGGCCTCGAGTCGATGTGCGTGGGCGGCGGCCAGGGCATGGCCATGGTGGTCGAGCGGCTGTCCTGACCCGGAGCGGGCGCCGCGGCACGTGGCCGCACGCTGCCGGCCGCATCCTTGGCGCTACCGCCGCCGGGCCGCCACGATCTCGGCGGCGGCGCGCTCCCCCGAGCGCACCGCCCCGTCCATGTAGCCGGCCCACGCCGTGGACGTCTCTGCTCCCGCCCAGTGGACGCGCCCCACCGGCGGCCGGAGGGCGTGGCCCACCTCCGTCCACGCCCCGGGTGGGAACACGGCGCCGTAGCACCCGCCGCTCCACGCCTCGCCGCTCCAGTCCCGCTCCACGAGGTCCACCGGCTGCCCCGCCCGCGGCCCGAAGAACCGGGCCAGGTCGTGGAGCACGGCCTGGCGCCGGCGGTCGCCCGGCATCGCCCGCAGCGCCCGTGCGTCGTCGGCCTCGGCGAAGGCCACGAGGACACCGGCACCGGCACCGGCACCGGCACCGGCCGGGTGGGGCGTGTTGTCGAAGGCCACCCGGACCAGGCCGGTGTCGGCGCTGGCCTGGCCGCTCAGCCCGGCGGCACGCCAGAACGGCTCCTCGTAGACGGCGAGGTACTTGATGACCGACCCCATCGTGGCCCGCGCCGAGACGGCGGCGCGTGCCGCCGGCAGGTCCGGACGGAACCGGACGTGGCCGGCGACGCCGGGCGGGACGGTGACCACCACGTGCCCGGCCCGGAAGGCGAAGCCCTCCCCCGAGACCGTCACGCCGTAGGGCTCCTGGGCCACGGACGTCACCGGCGAGGAGAGCCGCACCGGCCGGCGGAGGGCGCCAGCCTGGCGGACCGAGATCTCCTGGGACCCGCCGAGGAACCGCCACCGTTGGGCCGAGGAGAGCAGGCGCCCGTAGCCTCCCGAGCGGACGTAGAAGAGGACGTGGAGGAGGGACGCCTCGCGCGGCTCGGCGGCCAGCACCGAGGTCGTCACCAGGCGCAGCAGCGAGCGGGCGCCCTCCGTCGCCATGGCGCGCCGGGACCACGCCTCCAGCGTCAGCGAGTCCCACTCGGCGGCACGCCCGGCCGCCCACGGCGCGTCGGGGGGCACGGTCCGGGCCATCCGGCCCAGCCGCCCCATCGCCCGCAGGAAGTCCGCCAGGACGAGCGGCGGCAGGCGCGGCGGGAGCGTGGACCGGAACCGCCGCACGCTCCCGCCGTAGGAGAGCAGGTGCCAGCCCTTCTGGTAGGTGGGGTAGGTCCGGACGCCGAGCCGGCCCGCCATCGCCAGGATCCGGTCCTGGGTGGGCCCCACCCACTGGCCCCCGATCTCGACGGGCTCGCCGGAGCCCAGGGTGTGGTTGAGCGTCCGGCCGCCCACGCGGTCGCGGGCCTCGACCACCTGGACGCGGAGCCCCGCCTCCTCCAGCTCGTGGGCCGCGGCGAGGCCGGCCAGCCCCGCGCCCACCACCACGACGTCGACCTGGTCCTCCATCTCGACCCCCCTCACCGTTCGAGAGCCCCTCGCCCGCCCCGCCGGGCGGCGGCACGGACCGCCACGACCGGCCGGCGGATGGGCCGGCCGGCGGACGAACGCCGTCAGCCGCCGTCAGCCACCGAGGCTCGACCGAAGCTCCTCGAGGGCCGCCCGCACGGCGGCGATCTCGTCGCGGAGCGTGGCGACCTCCTCGCGCAGGGCGGCCACGTCGCCCGGGGGACCGGCCGGCACCACCGGCGGGGTCGCGCCACCG
>JBOGGH010000017.1:0-15924 GCA_050743905.1 Acidimicrobiales bacterium | reverse complement strand
GGCTGGAGGCGCAGATGGCGCTGGCCCGGCGGCTCACCTCGCTGGGCCGTGCCGCCCGCAGCGAGGCGGGGGTCAAGGTGCGCCAGCCGCTCGCCCGGGCACTGGTGTTCCTGGCCCCGGGCTCGCCGGCGCTCCTGCCCGGGGTGGTGGAGGACGAGCTCAACGTGGACGAGGTGGTGGTGGCCGAGGAGCTCGGGGAGGTGCTCCACTTCGACCTGGTGCCGAACTTCCGCGTCCTGGGCCCGCGCCTCGGCCCGCAGGTGAAGGACCTGAAGGCGGCGCTGGCCGGGCTGGACACGGCGGCCGCGGCGGCATCGCTGGAGGCCGGCGGGACGGTGGCCGTGCCCCTGCCGGGCGGGACGGTGGCGCTGGGCCCGGGCGAGCTGGAGCTGCGCGTCCGCGGCCAGGAGGGCTTCGCCGTCTCCCGGGAGGGGGGCGAGGTGGTGGCCCTCGACCTGCACCTCGACCACGGGCTCCGCCGGCGCGGGCTCGCCCGCGAGGTGGTCCGCCACGTCCAGGATCTCCGCAAGGCCAGCGGCCTGGAGGTGTCCGACCGCGTCCACCTCCACCTCACCGGCCTGGACGACCTGGCGCCGATGCTGGACGAGGTGGCCCGCGAGGTGCTGGCGGTAGACGTGGCCACGGGCCCGGGCACCGGCCCGGGCGTCCCGCTCGAGCTCGACGGCTTCGATGGCGAGGCCCTCGCCTGGGTGGAGAAGGCCTGAACCGGGGCGGCCGGTCAGCCCCCGCAGGTGGGGTCGCCGCCCCGCAGCTTGCGGAGGGCGGAGGCGAGGGCCTGGCGATCGGCGTCGTCCAGCGGGCCGAGCAGGTGCCGGTCGAGGCCGTGAAGGTGCTCCACCGTGGCCTCCTCCAGCTTCCGGGTGCCCGCCGGCGTGAGGGCCACGTACACGCTGCGCCGGTCCGTGGGGCAGCCCGACCGCTCGACGTAGCCGGCGGCGACCATGCGGTCCACCAGCCGGGTGATCCCCCCGGAGGTGAGCGAGACCTCGGCGGCGAGCCGGGACATCGTGAGGTGGCCCTCGGGGGAGCGTCCCAGGCGGATCATCACGTCGTACCAGGTGAGGGGTAGGTCGCACGCCGCCTCGAGCTCGGCGCCCAGCACCCTCGTCAGCCTGGCGTGGGTCTCCAGGAGGAGGCCCATCAGGGTGATCCGCTCGTCCCCGGCCGGGCCGGGGCAGGCGGGCACCCCGGCCGGCGGAGCCGTCACCCCGTCGGTCACCTGGTCGGCGGGCGTCATGAGGCCAGCCTACCAGGGAACGAGGGAATAGCTGCTGCATCATAAAGTGCTTGACAAGTATCTGAATCTGAAGATACTGTTGCTACAGGCGACCTCGGCCGCCGACGACCGACGAGACCACAAGGAGCACCCATGAGCACCGTCACCCTCCCCACGCCCGGCACCTACGCCATCGACCCGGCCCACACCGAGGTCGGCTTCGTGGCCCGCCACCTGATCGGCACCAAGGTACGCGGCCGCTTCACCGAGCTCGAGGGCACCATCACCGTGGCCGACCCGATCGAGGAGTCCACGGTGGCCGCCCAGGTGGCGACGGCCAGCATCAACACGGGCACGGACATGCGCGACGACCACCTGCGGACGAACGACTTCCTGGACGCGCCCAACCACCCCACGCTCACCCTGCGGAGCACGGGGCTGAAGGTGCTCACCGACACCGAGTGGGAGCTCACCGCCGACCTCACCGTCCGGGGGGTCACCAGGCCCGTGGTGTTCGCCGTCGAGTACCTCGGCGCCGGGCCGGGCCTGCAGCCGGGCTCGGAGGTCCTGGGGCTCTCCGCCACCACCGAGATCGACCGGCGGGACTTCGGCGTCTCGTTCAACGGGGTGCTCGAGGGCGGGAACATCGTGGTGGGCAACAAGGTGAAGATCGAGCTCGAGGTGGAGGCCGGCCGGCAGCAGTGACCGGCCGGGACTGGTGGGCGGCCGCGACCGGTGGGCGGACGGGGCTCCCCGCCGGGTCCTCGGCCAGGCTCCCGGCCGGCCTGTAGTGGTCGCGTTCCGCGTCCTGGCGAAAGCGCGAACGCCCAGCTCATGCGGGTGGCCTGCAGGCGCCCAGCGCCAACGTTCTCCCAGCTCAGAGCGTTTCGCCGAGACGCGGAACCGAGGATGGTGCCGGGCCTCCCGGTTCGTCGGCGGCTGCGGGGGTGGGGGTGGGGGTGCGGCCGGTGATGGTGGCGGAAGCCGGAGCGGACACCGAGGACGGCACCGACGGTGTGGCTCGTGTGGCGTTCACCGACGTGACGTCCGTGAACTGGATGAACGCGCCGATGATGAGGAACACCACGAGCAGCGCACGCGTACCGCTGGTGGGCACCAGCCGCCAGCCGGCGGCTTCCTGGTAGACGGTCGCCTCGTGCGGGTGCGAGACGGGAAGTGGCAGCGGCATCGCCGGTGGCGACCCCGGCGTGGCCGGCGGCCCGTAGGGGGGCGGAGCGGTGTACGGCTGCGGGCCGTAGGGGGGAGGGACGGGAGCGCCGTAAGGGTAGGGGGCGCCGTAGGGGGGCGGAGCGGCGTACGGCTGCGGGCTGTAGGGCGGGGGATAGGCCGGGTACTGGCCCGGCGGGTACTGGCCCGGCGGGGCGTACGCCGGCGCCGGCGCCGGCGCCCCGAACCCCGCCACCTCACCGGGTGCGGCGCGGTCGCCGAACGAGCCCCAGGGCCACTCGGCGGTCACGAGGAAGAAGTAGGCGTCGACCCTCGCCGTGAAGCGGAGCACCACCGCCGAGGCCTCGAAGATCGGCTCGGGGATCCTCCCCATCGCCAGGGTGAGGACCCAGGTGACGATGCCGAAGGCGGCGAGCCCCTCGGCGAGCAGGCTGCTCAGCACCCACACGGGGAGGGCGAGCACCACCCGGAAGAGGGCGGCCAGCCGGTTCAACGGTCCGGGCGCCGCGGCCATACGGACCGGGTACGAAGGGTCGTCGTCGCCGTTGAACGGCGGGTAGCGGTCGGTCATCAGGTACGTATACGCGCTCACGCGGAGCTCCCAGCGCAGGAACCGCACCACGAAGCTCGCCGCCGGCTCGGGGAACCGCCCGAGGAACAGCACGGCGAACCAGCCGTAGACGACGACGAAGAAGACGGCGATCGACACGAAGAACAGCACCACGATCTGGGGGATGACGAGGACGATCCGGATCAGCACCGTCCAGCGTCGCTGGCGCTCGGGCCGGCCGAACGTCGTCATGATCGGGTTGGCTGCGCTCGGTCCCCCCGGCATGGACACGGTGCCACCTCCTCGCTGCCGACCGCCGGCGATGGTAGCGGACGGCAGGGGCCGTGGCGGCGTTAGCCGCCTACCCCGGACTGCTCGGCGACCCGGTCGAGGGTGCGTGCGTCGGCGGGCAGGAGGTAGCCCTGCCGCACGAGCGAGGCCGTGGCGGCGTCCCACCGCCGCACGAAGTCGGCGTGGGTGGGGTACAGCCGCTTCAGCTCCTTGGCGGTGAACGGCACCGTCGTGCCGAAGATGCCGCAGATTGTTGTGGCGGCCAGCGAGCTCGCGTTGGAGGGCTGCCCCCCGGCGAGACTGCTCACCTGCCCGAGGCCCGACAGCGTGGCCACGGGCGCCTGCACCTGCGGGGTCCGGATGCCGCCCAGCGCGTTGCCCCGGCTGTCGGTCGCGAACCGGGTGGGATGGGCCCTTGTGACGTCAAGGCGCGGTGACTGGCGCGGCGGGACGCCGGTGGCCATCCACCGGTTCACGGCCACCATGGCCGCCCGGAGCTCGTAGGTGTGCGAGCCGGCGTTGATCGGCTTGCCGCAGTCAACGATCCCGGGGATCGGGTCCTCGGAGGGCGTGAGCATCGACTGGAACGCCTCGGTGTCGGCCGTGCCGTTGCCTGTGTCGGCGCGCGAGTAGAGGAGGCCGTAGCTGTCGTCGTGGGCGGCGCCGGCCACCTCCCACTCCCGTAGGTACCTGGTGGGCGGCTGCCTTGCCGCGCGGTACCCGAGAAGCAGCACGTCCGTCTCGGTCTCGAAGAGGAAGACGGGCACGTGCAGGTCGGTACGGATGTAGGTGGGCGTGGGTGCCGGGACTGTGGCCTGTGGCGACTGCGAGAGGTTCGAGGCGTTCCCCCCGCGGCTGTAGACGAAGTAGGCGTCGAAGATCCCCGGCGACCTCGGTTGCAGCGCGTCGATGTACGTGGTGAGGCGGAAGGCCGACTGGGACTCGCCGAGGGCCAGGTAGTGCCGGGCGTGCAGGCCGCCCAGGATGGTGCTCCCGTCGGCGTGGATCGCGTTGCCCACCTGCTGGAAGATGCTGTACGAGTAGCTGTCGCCCGGTGCTGTCAGCGAGCCGTACCGTGTGGGGTCCGTCACCTTGATCCCGCCGGCGCCGTACGCGGTGGCCACCGAGCCTGTCTCGCCGTTGATCCCGCCGGCCTGCGCGTCCACCCCGATGTAGGCCATGCCGCTGCGGACCATCTGGACGTGGCTCTGCAGCCAGGCCGCCGCGGCGTCCACCCCGCCGGTCACGTTGAACCACTCGACCACCACCGTGCCGTCGAACTTCTTGGCGTCCGTCGGCCGGTAGACGACGATACGGGTGGTGTAGGGCGCCGTCGTCGCCGGCTTCACGTGCCACCGGCCGTTCTTCGTCAGCGGCTTGGCACTGGTGAAGGAGGTGGCGGTGCCCGAGAGGAAGAGCTCCGACTGCTCGTAGCCGACCTTGGCCAGTGTGAACGTGGTGGAGCCCAGGAGCGAGATGCCGCTGGACGGCTCGACCGGCCCTTCCACGGTGGGGACCGGCACGGAGGCGTTCCCCGGTGCAGCGGCGCCCGCCGCCGTCGGCCCGGCCACCGCGGTGAGGCAGAGCGCGGCCGTCACGGCCGCCAGCATCGACACGGCTCGGCGCGTTGCCGGCGCCGCCACGCCCTCTCGGCTGGTCATCCGGCTGGCACCCCCCGGTTCGCCCGTCCTGGCGTGTCATATCGTGCCGCGGACGACAGAACCTGTCAACGGCGCTCCGGCCCGTGGGGGGTCCCGCCGCCGCCGGTGGCCACCGCGCCCTCCAGCACCTCGATGGCCTCGGCTATCCGGCGCCCGAGCGAGCCGCCGTAGAACAGCCACTGGGTGTGCGCCGCCAGGACCACGCCCCCCGCCGCCGCGGCCAGCATGGTCGGGACCAGGGACTCGCCCGGGGCGCCGAGCCGCTCGCCGATGAAGTCGGCCATCACCACGTTCGTCTTGAGCTGGATGCCGCCGAGGACCGCTCGCAGCACGGTGGGGGTGGCCGCCACCACGGCCATCCAACGGCGGAGCAGGTCGGGGTCCTCCGCGGACACCACCTCGTCCAGGGCGCGGCCCAGTGAGCGCAGCGCCGGCTCGTCCGTGGGCCGCTCTTGCAGGGCCCGGACCAGCGCGGCGCTGCGGAGGTCGATCCGGAGCTGCAGCACGTCCTCCTTGGCCGGGAAGTAGCGGTAGAAGGTGCGCGTCGAGACGCGGGCCGCGGTGGCGATCTCCTCCACGGTGACCTCGCCGAACCCGCGCTCCTCGAAGAGGCGCAGCGACGCGTCCTCGAGGGCGACGCGCATCCGCTCCGAGCTCCTGTCCCTCAGCTCGCCTGCGAGCGACTGCGTCATCAGGTAGGCCTCCGAGCTGCCGCGCCGTCCCGGGGACCGGGCCGGGTACCCTTCCCGCCGGGCCGGCTCCCGGTGCGGACAACGTAGCGCCGGGTCGCCGTCCCGGACGGGGCGGTCCCGTGGGGTGGCACGGTAAGGTCTCGCCCATGCCCGAGAACAGGGGACGCAGCATCGTCAAGCCCGTGGCCGCCGCCCTGGGCGTCCTGGGCACCATGGCCAGCATCTGGTGGTTCGCCCTGAAGCCCCGCCGGAAGGCCAGGCGCGAGGGCGGCTCCTGACCCATCGCCGGGCGCCGGGCGCCGCGCCCTACCCGGCCATGCCCACCACCAGCTTGCTCAGCGGGCGGCCGCCCATCGAGCCGTAGAACCGGGCGTCGCCGAAGGCGAACACGCCGCCGTCGGAGGCCCTTGTTCACCGCCGGGGAACGTGTAGTCGGCGGGCAGGACCACCCGGCGCCGGTGTCCGACGAGGCGAAGTGGACCGTGCCGGTGTGGCCGGTGGCCACGTTGCCGAACCGGTCGACGGCAGTCGCCGTCACGCGCGACCCTCGGGGCAGGCGCCCCCGTTACTGCTGTTGTACGAGCGCGGGGAGGACCTTCCCGATCCGGCCCGGCAGCACCACCGTGGCGAGGTGGTCGTACGGCGTGGGCTCGGCGTTGACGATCACCACCGGCGCACCGCCGGCGGCGGCCAGCGGCACCAGCCCGGCGGCCGGGTGGACGGCGAGGCTGCTGCCCACGGCCAGCAGGAGGTCGCAGGCGCGGGCGGCCGCCTCCGCCCGCTCGAGGTCGGCGGCCACGAGCTGCTGGCCGAAGCTGATCGTGGCCGACTTCAGGATCCCCCCGCACGGCCCCCCGCCCGGCCCCGGCGCCAGGCAGGCCGGGTCCTCCTCGCCGGCGCGGACCCGGTCCAGCGTCGGCCCCGCCGGGCCCCGGTCGCCGCACCGCATGCAGACGACCTCGCGCATGGTCCCGTGGATCTCCACCATCAGGGCCGGGTCGCTGCCGGCGGCCTGGTGCAGGCCGTCGATGTTCTGGGTCACCAGCAGCGCCAGGGAGCCCCGCCGCTCCAGGCCCACCAGCGCCCGGTGCGCGGCGTTGGGCTCGGCCGCCCACGTGGGCGACGTGAGCCGGCCCTGCCAGGCCCGCCGCCGGACCTCGGGGTCGGCCATGTAGGCGTCGAGGGTGGCCAGGCGCTCGGCGGCCGGGTCGCGGGTCCACACGCCCTGCGGGCCGCGGAAGTCCGGGATGCCCGAGTCGGTGGAGATCCCGGCGCCCGTGAGGACCACCACCCGCCGCCCCAGTGCCACCAGCGCCCGCGCCTCGCCGAGCGGGTCCACCTCCACTGCTCAGATGATGCCGAGGGACATGAGCTGCATGGCGGCGTTCAGGTCGCCGTCCACGGCGAGGCGCTCGCTCACGAAGGCGTCGGCGCCGGACAGCTCGCCGGTCACCACCTTCACGAAGTCCGCCGCGCTGGCCCGCACCGTGGCGGTCACGGCCACCGACGGGTCGCGCGGCGAGACGGTGGCGCCGTCCCCGCCCACCGTGAGCAGCCACTGCCCGCCGCCCTCGCCCGGCAGGTCGAAAGCGATGAAGGTGGGCTCGCCCTCGCTGCCGCCCTCGCCGCCCGGGCCCTCCGCCGGGCCCTCCGCCGCCCGCGCCGCGAGCTGCGCCGGGAGCACCTCGTCGAAGAACTCGGCCGCCGTGGCCACCGAGATCGTGGGCCGGGCCGGCCGGGACCGCTCCCGGGCCAGCACGTCGGCCTCCATGGCCTCGATCGAGTCGGCCAGGATCTCCACCATGCGGTCGGCCGTCTCGCGGTCGATGGTGAGGGGCGGGGCCAGGCCCACCACCTCGATGCCCATGGCCCGGCAGTAGAGGCCGCGCTCCCACGCCTCGTGCTCCACCCGCTCGCAGGCGCCGTGCGGGTCGGAGAAGCCGCGGCGGCCCTCCTTCTCCGCCACCAGCTCCACCCCGGCCATCAGGCCCACCCCGCGGACCTCGCCCACGGAGTCGAAGCGGGCGAGCTCGGCCATGCGCTCCTGGAGGTGCGCCCCCACGTCGCGGGCGTTGGCCACCAGTCCGTCCCGCTCGACGATGTCGAGGTTGGCCATGGCGGCGGCGCAGCACACCGGATGGCCGGAGTAGGTGAACCCGTGGCTGAACGGCATCTTCTCCGGCATCCGGTCGCGGACGGTGGACCAGACCTCCTCGGAGACCACCGAGGCGCCGAGCGGGACGTAGCCGCTGGTGATGCCCTTGGCGAGGGTCACGATGTCCGGGCGGGCGTCGAGCTGCTCCATCCCGAACATGGTCCCGGTCCGGCCGAAGCCGCAGACCACCTCGTCGGCGATGAACAGGATGCCGTAGCGGTCGCAGATCTCCCGGATGCGGGCGAAGTAGCCCGGCGGCGGCGGGATGATGCCGCCGGCGCCGATCACCGGCTCGGCGATGAAGGCGCCGACGGTCTCGGGCCCCGCCTGCTCCACGTAGTCGGCCAGGGTGTCGGCGCAGGCCAGCCCGCACTCGGGGAAGGTCTTGCCCAGCTCGCAGCGGTAGCAGTAGGGGGCCGGGATGTGGGCGAAGCCGGGGGCCTCCGGCCCGAAGTTCCAGTGCATCGGCATGATGCCGGTGGCCGACATGGTGGCGATGGTGAGCCCGTGGTAGCCGTGGTTCCGGGCGACGATGGTCTTGCGCCGGTCCTCGCCCTTCAGCGCCCAGTACATCCGGACGAGCTTGAAGTTGGTCTCGTTGGCCTCCGAGCCGCCCGAGGAGAACATCACGTGGGAGAGGCCCCATGTGGCGGGGAACATGCCGACGAGGCGCTCGGCCAGCTCGATGGCCACCGGGTGCGACTGGCCGTGGAACGTGGTGGCGTACTCGAGGACGGCCATCTGGCGGGCCACCGCCTCGGCGATCTCCGGCCGCCCGTGGCCCACCGCCACGCACCACAGCCCGGCGAAGCCGTCGATGAGGCGCCGGCCGCGGTCGTCCGTGATCCACCAGCCATCGCCCTCGGTGACGATCCGCGGGCCGTCGGTGTCCATCTTCCTCGGCTCGGTCACCGGGTGGACGAGGTGCGCGGCGTCGCGCAGGGACAGGGGGGTCCTGGTCATGGGTGCAGCTCCTCTTCGCTCGGGGTCTTCGTTCGGGACCGCCGGCGTTCGGCGGCGTGGTGGGTGGCGGTGGTCGTCGTGGTCGGGGTGGTGGTGCGCAGGGACGCCATCAGGTGCTCCACCACGGCGACCGCCGGTTCCCGCTCCCCGGTGGTGAGCACGTGCAGGGTCGCCTCGGCCCAGCTTCCCATGAGGACGTGGGCGAGGGCGTCTGGGTCGAGGGGCACCACCTCGCCGCGGGCCACGGCGGCGGCGAGCACGCCGCGCACCACGGCCGTGGCGTCGTCCTGCACGCGCCGGCTCCCCTCGTCCAGCTCGGGGATGGTCCAGGCGTCGCGCAGGAAGAACCGGGCCCGTCCCAGCGATCCCAGCTCGTCCAGGTAGATCTGGAACGCCCGGCCCATGGTGGTCACGGCGTCGGCCCCGGGGTCCGGTGCGTGGAGCGAGGCGGCGGTGAGGCGGTCGTAGATCTCCTGCTGCAGGTCGCGGCCGAGGTCGGCCTTGTCGGCGAACCAGTAGTAGACGGCGCCCTTGGTGACTCCGGCCGCCCGGGCCACGTCGTCCACCGAGACGGCGGCGTAGCCCCGCCCGGCGAACTGCTCGAGGGCGGCCTCGAGGATCCGCTCCCGGGTCTCGATGCCGCGGGGCAGCCGGCGGGCCACGTCAGTCCCCCGCGGGATCGGGGCCGGCACCTGGGAACATACGGAGCGTAGGATATCCTGACCGATCGGAGGTTCCAAGCCCGCAGCGGGCGGGGCCGCCCGTAACCTTGGCCGGTGCTCCCGGCCTCGCTGCGCCCGCTGGGCTCCCGGAACTTCGCCCTGCTGTGGTCGGCGGCGCTCGTCTCCAACGTCGGGAGCTGGGTGCAGGCGGTGGCGCTCGGCGTCTTCGTCACGGCCCGCACGCACCAGCCGGTCTGGACCGGCCTCGTGGCCGCGGCGGCCTTCCTGCCCAACGGCCTGCTGGCACCGGTGGGCGGGGCGCTGGCCGACCGGCTGGACCGCCGGCGCTGGCTCATGCTCACCACCGCCGCCGAGATGGCGATGGCGGCGCTGCTGGCGGTCGTGGCCGCCACCGGCAGGGCCACCCCGCTGCTGGCGGTGGTGGTGGCGTTCCTGGGCGGCTCGGCGGCGGCCGTGGGCTTCCCCGCCTACCAGGCCATGCTCCCGGACCTGGTCGAGCGCCGCGAGGACCTGCTGGCCGCGGTGTCCCTGTCCTCGGCCCAGTTCAACCTGGGGCGGGTGGTGGGCCCGGCCCTCGCCGGGGTGGCCCTGGGGCTGGGGTCCTACAGCGCGGCGTTCGCCCTCAACGCCGTGTCGTTCGGCGCCGTGCTGGTGGCCCTGACGCTGGTGCGGATCCCGCCACCGGCACCGGTGGAGGGGCCGCCGCACCTGCTGCGGCGGATCGCCGAGGGGGCCCGCGTGGCCGCCGCCGAGCCCGGCTGCCGCGCGGCGATCGTCCTCATCGGCGTGGTGGCGCTCTTGGCGTCGCCCTTCATCGCCCTCGTCCCGGCCATGGCGATCGACGCCCTGGCCCTGGGCGGGGGGCACCGCGGCAGCGTGGGCACGGCGGTGCTGGTCACGGCCCAGGGCGTGGGCGCGGTGCTGGCCGCGCTGGTCATCCCCGGCATCGCCCGCCGCGCGGGCCGCGGGCCGCAGGTGGTGGCGGCGCTCTTCGTCCTGCCGGTGGTGCTCGTGGCCTACGCCGCCGCCCCCGGCCTGTGGTGGGCGGCGGCTGCGCTGTTCCTGGTGGGCTTCTGCTACCTCGGCGTGCTCTCCGGGAAGCAAGTTCGTTTAGGGCCGGCTACTGAAGAAGATCAATGCCCTGTTCAGGAGAGTCGAGGATCCACCGCTACCATGATCCGGGGCCAGGTGCGTCGAGGGATCGTAGCTACTCAGTGGACGAGATGGGTGATGCTCAATCCACCCTTGAACCGTGCCCTTGACCAGGGGAGGTTGCACCACCATCGGGCGGACCGTTCATCGGCCACCCACCGTTGCCCATGACCGGCGTCGAGGCCGTCCCGAGGGGCTCCTCGCGAGGTCACCGGGTCATCAGCCGGATCGCGCCTCGACTCTTGCCAACCTATCCACGAGGTCGCTCAGCACCTGATCTTGTGCCAGGAGGTGCTCTTGGAGCTTCACGGCTTCGTGGAGCACCGCGTCGGCGTCACTGTAGGTCGCTTCAGATCGCTTGTCCGCAGCGGCCGCCAGCACGTTCTGGCCGACGATGATCACCGACAGCAGGACCAACTGGAGGAACGTCTGGGATACCCAAGAGACCAAGGTCACGGCGCTGTGGCTGCTGATCGCCTGGGGCAGGCTGATGAGGGCGAGGGTGGCGAACGCGTAGGCACACCACATGGTGCCCACGCCGTTGGTGACCTTGACGGCGAACCAAGCGTTGAACCGGGCCACCGCGGTGCCGTGCGGGAGTTGGCCGGCGACGGTGACCGGTTGGTCCAGGGCCCCCGCCAGCTTCTCGCTGGTTCGGTGGTGGGGTATGTAGGTGTAGATGGCAACGTCGGTCATCGGGCGGCTCCTCTGGGGCGTGGTGGGATCCGGTCAGCACGCCGGGCAGAGTCCTCCACGACAAGCTGGCGGTAGGTCGGCGGTGATCGTCAGCTCCCTTCGCCACCTCCAGGGGTGCAGGCCCGGGGGTCCCAGGGCGCCAGTGCCTCGTTGGGTGTGCTCGGTGCCGAGAACTGGCCGCTGGGGCTCGTCGTCCCGGCCGTGGCGGTTGTCGTCGGCCCGGTCGTGGTGGTCGTGGCCTTCTTGCCCTCCGGGGCGGTGGTGGAGGTGGTCGGCGGCGCCGGGGCGGTGGCGTTCACCGAGAAGTCGGTGCCGGTGGTGACCGTCACCTGGGCCCCGCCGCCGGCGGGCCCGTAGGCCATGATCACCGCGCCGGACAGGGAGCGGGCCACCAGCTGGGCGGCTGCCTCGTTGGCCGGCGTGCGCTGGGCGTAGGTGACCACCGTCTCGGCCTCTGTCGCCATCGGTGTGGCTGTGCCGATGCCCACCACATCGAAGCCCAGGGTGCCCAGCGCCTGTGCCGTGCTGGTGGCCTGGTTGGCGGCCCCCGTGCCGTTCAGGACCGACACCCTGACCGAGCTCGGGCTGGGCAGCCGGCCCCCGGCCATGGTGTTCGTGTCGGCTGTGACGCCCAGGAACTGGTCGACCACCGACTGGTCCTGGGGCTCGGTCGGGAACTCGACGTCCCCGTATGTGCCGCCCTTGAAGTGGTAGCTGCCGAACTGGCCGACGATGACCGGGACGGTGAGCTGGGGCGCCGTGCCGACGTTGACGCCGTGATAGCCGAGGACCAGGTTGACCATGCTGGTGGCCGACAACCCGCTGTCCACGGTGATCTGGGGGGCCACGGCGTTGACCAGTGACAGATCGGTGGCCGGGTTGCCGAGGCCCCGCTTGGCCACCGTCGCCGCCAGGACCCGGAGGAACTCGTGGTCACGGATGATGCGGGCCAAGTCGCTCTGGGACTCCTGGGGCCAGGCGTGCGGTGTGCTGGTGGTCACGGTGGGCGACTGGTACTGGAGATGGCGGGCCCTCACCACCTGGAGGGCCTCCACGCCGTTGAGATGCCGGCATCCCGGCGTGGGCACGTTCAGTCCCGAGTAGGCGTCGAAGACCGGTTCGGGGAAGTACATTGTGATGCCGCCGAGCGCTGTGACCACCCCGGCGAAGGTGTCGAAGTTCAGCTCCACGTAGTGCTGGATGGGGATGCCGAAGTCCTCCTCGATGGCCGCCACCAGCTGGCTCGGGCCCTGGTAGAGGGCGGCGTCGATCTTGTTGGCCCCTGTCTGTGTGGGGGTTGTCGCCCGGGCGTTGGGGATGAAGAGGTCGCGGGGAATGGAGAGGATCGACACCGTGCGATGGGCCGGGTCGAGGTGCAGGACCATCACCACGTCGCTGTTCACCCCGGTGACCCCTTGTGTGCAGAGCCCGTAGGCCGGGTTCTGCACCGTGAGGGCGCAGCGGGAGGTGGAGCCGAACATGAGGATGTTCTCGGTGTTGACGTCCACCCCCTTGGTCGGCGCCGTGTCCAAGCCCTTCACCGGGATCCGGTGCACCTCGTGGTTCAGGTACCAGGCGTAGCCGGCCCCGGCCCCGACGAACAGAACCATGACCACCCCCACGCTCAGCAGGGTCCACTTCAGGCGCCGGCGCCGCCGGCTGGAGGTCTGATGCCGTCGCCGTTGCCGACGGGAACCCGGCGGCCCTCCGCCCGACGCTGCCGCCGCCCGGTCGACCTGTTGGCCGAGCGCGCGCAGACCCCCCTCGTTGGGGACGGGACCAGGCATGGCCGACACGGTAACGAGTCAGTCTTGCGGCCCTATGAACTTTCGACGAACCAGGGGTCCCGGCCGAAGTGGGTCCCTCTCGTCAGGGTAGGCGATACACAAGTCACAACCAGTCCAACCGCCGCAACGCCTAGTACGCAGCCAACCTGTCTCAGTGCCATCGCCCAATTCCCAATTAAAGCATGGCTGCTCACATCGGGAACCGCGGGGGAGGCAGGACTCGCCCCTGGGAGCCGACGTTGTGGCGCGGAACAAACGGGGACTCCCGATTAGGGCTTGATAAATTGTCTTCACTGAAAGTTTCTTTGGCAACTGGTAAGTAAATTCTCGAAACGAAGAATTGCACTGGCTGAGCCGAGGGCTTGCGGTCGGACGTTCGATGCGGTATACTGCACCTATACTTACGGAGTGAGGACTTCCTACGTTCACCCAGTCACCTTCGCACCTGCATAAGAGGCCGCATTGGCGGTGGAGCACTTTGAAGCAGATCCTACTGCGAAGGGGGCCCGCGGTTTCCAGTAACCAGCAAGTTGCGTAAGAGTTCTAAGAAGGGGGAAGGTCAGCATGCGTCATTACTGGCGGTTGAGTTCGGCAGCGCTCCTGGCGGGGGCCTTCGGTGTCACCGATACGGCGATTGCCGGTGCATCACCAGTTACCGATCCTGCGACATTGCCTGCGGGTCTCCCTGCAGCGTTCCAACCGTATATGAAGACGGTCCTTGACTCACGAGGGACGACCTCCGCACCCGGCTCAGTCGTATCGGAGAGTCCGAATGGACAAAGCGCGCTGATCTCCGATGAGGACGGCACATATGTTGTCAGCGTGAGTCCAATACCCGAGACAACCGGGACGGTAGCCGTCAATGAGGCAACGAATTCTGGTCTGACCACCTGGCTTTTCCAATCTGGATCAGACGTGCCGTATTCAAGTCCCATTTCACGACCGGTCGGTAACACTGAACAACTTCAGTTCAGCGGTAGCAGCTCCCCGACGAGCATTTCGCAATCTATGGCAATTGACGCTGGCGACGATACAATCGACGACCTATGCACGTTGACGGTCTACCCTGTGGAGGTCGTGACAAGCCCTTTTGGGCCTCTACTCAATGGGTACGAGGCCGAAGTCTGCTCGTTTCCGACCAACATACATCTAGGGGGCCAAATACATCAGGCGGGCCTGAACCTAAAGTGGAACGCTGTGGGACCTATCGCCACAGATGGTGGAAGCGGTCTTGAGCTGACCCTTACAGTCTGGAATTCATGTCCGGCAAGCTCCGACCCGTGGCCGTTCCGTTTGCATGGTTGGGTGCAGGCGGAATTTGGAGGCGAATACGCGAACCGCAGCGGCAACAGCACTGCCCATTCATACGCATACAATTGCATGTCCTGAAAATTGGGCTGACCCATATACGATGTTGTGAACCAAGACGGAGAATATGGGGCTTTTTTCGACAACGACGAAGGCCCCTCTCGAGAGCCTATTTTCAAAATGGGACATGTCCATAACATGGCGCGGCTCCCTATGGAAGGAAGCTTCGGTACCCCCGTCATTCACGAGCGCATGCTGGCGGAAAGCGGTGAAGGAGCATGCCTTCTACGCTCACTCATTGCTTACCAGGATGGTTTTCATTTCTTTGTTGAGGCCCAGCTTCGGCGTAGTCTCCAAGACGGACCCGGCACGCAAGGAAACAATGCAGTGTCGTTTGCCGGTCGACTGCACCCTACACGGCCGCTCGGTAGTGGTCTCGTCCAAATCGGATTGCGGACCCAGGATCGCGTGAAATACTCGGTTCGTAGAGAGCCCGGAGCTCAACATGCCCTGCTCCTTGTTGGCTCACGCGGGCGATCGTCGTCGGGTGTGGCCGAGTTCTGGTTCAGCGGTCTGCCAGTTGGAGCGCTTGAACTATGGGTCGCGTGGCCGGCCGCCAAGATTCAAGAAACCTGTCAAATACTGGATGGGGACGCCATACGGGAAGCAGGAGAAGGCGCCCTGCTTCTTTGGACAGATCTTTGAAGGAAAACAATAGGCATAGGTTCAAAGTTTCCAGGTCACGCATCTAGTTGCGGTTGACGTTTTGTTGCCGTTTTTTCTATCGGTATCGGGAGTTGCTTTTCATAAGATGAGGCCGTAAATCGAATGATAAGAGTCATGAGGTGGCGGAGAATTTGAGAGCAGCGGTGCGGCCGCTAAACAGTAGCAGGAGCCCCCTACATGACTGAAACGTCAGAGCCATCAGTCGGGGCAAGGAACGAAAGAAGTGACGGGAACAGTGAGCACGACGGAGAACCTAGAGAAGTCTGTTGGCCTCGCACCTTTGTTGCCAGAGTACAGTGGGTTCGTACATGAAATCTTTGTTACCTATCCGTCGTCGTTTCGTTGGATATACACTTTTGGAATTCCCGAGCAAGAGTCCTTGATTGATGCCGTATCGCAAGCTGCAACGAACTTTCGAATCGTCGTCGACGTATCCACTAAGCGCCCTGTTGGAGTCGCCTACCTGTATCAATGGAGACCGCAGGATGGCGTAGCCTATACTGATATACTGCTGATCGAATCAGCAATTGATTCGGAACTATTCGGGAACGTTGCGCATCTGTTCATGTCTGAAGTATTTTCGACGCTCAACATTCGCAAACTTTTTATGACGGTGGGAGACTGGCAAGTCCCAGTTATTGACAATTCACTGCGCGACCTTTTAGAGGAAGAGGGCTGCCTCCGCGAGCACAGCTATTTTGACGGAGGGTGGCACGATCAATTGATTTTTTCGATCAGTCGCGACCGCTTTCGTATGACTAAACAAGTCGGCAAAAGTCTGAGCCGTGATTGCCAAGCTCGTGGACGATTTCAGCCGGTCTTAGAAGCAGAACTC
>JBOGGH010000016.1:0-16255 GCA_050743905.1 Acidimicrobiales bacterium | reverse complement strand
GGCGGGCGCGGGGGGCGCGGGGCACGGGCGCGCCCGGGCCGTCGCCCGCGCCCTCGGCGGCCGCCATCAGATGGTCCCCGCCGAGCGGAGCGCGGCCAGCCGCTCCGGGCCCACGCCGAGCAGTTCGCCGAAGACCTCGTCGTTGTCGGCGCCGAGGGCCCGCCCCAGATGCTCCACCGTCCCGGGGGTCTCGCTCAGCAGGGCCACCGGGGCCTGCACCGTCATGCGGCCGAGATCGGGGTCGTCCATCTCCACGAAGGTCCCGCGTGCCCGCAGGTGGGGGTCGGCCATGAGCTGGGCCGCGTCGTAGACCGGCGCGGCGGCCACCTCCGCCGCCTCGAAGACCGCCATGGCCTGGTCGAGCGGGTGCCGGGCCACCCAGGCCACCACCAGCTCGTCGATCTCCCGTGCCCGTGCCTGGCGGGGGAGGGGGTCGACGTAGTCGGGGTCCTCGGCGAGGTCCGGCCGGTCGATGGCGCGGTAGACGCGGGCGGCGATGTTGGGCGTGGCGCTGGAGACGGCCAGCCACTTCCCGTCCGAGGTGCGGTAGGCGTTGCGGGGCGCGCTGGCGTCGAACCGGTTCCCCACCCGGCCCGGGATCCGGCCGAGCTGGTCGAAGGTGAGCGTGGCCGACTCGATCAGCCGGGCCAGGGGCTCGATGAGGTTGACGTCCACCAGTTGCCCGCCGCCCCCGTGGACGTCCCGGTGGTAGAGGGCGATGGCCACGGCGTAGGTGGCCGCCATGGCGGCCACGCCGTCGGCCAGCATGAACGGCGGCAGCGTGGGCGGGCCGTCCGGCTGGCCGGTGAGGTGGGCGAAGCCGCTCATGGCCTCGGCCAGCGTGCCGAAGCCGGGCCGGTCGCTCTTGGGGCCGCCACGCCCGTACCCGCTGACGTGCAGCATCACCACCTGCGGGTGGGCGCGGTGGACGGCCTCGTAGTCGATGCCCCACCGGGCGAGGGCGCTGGGACGGTTGTTGACCACGAGGACGTCGCTGACGTCCAGCAGCTCGTGGAAGAGCGCCTGGCCGTCGGGGTGGCGCAGGTCGAGGGTGACGCAGCGCTTGTTGCGGCTGACGCTCTTCCACACCAGGCCCACGCCGTCCCGGCGCTCGCCCCAGGTGCGCAGCGGGTCGCCGGTGCCCGGCTGCTCCACCTTGATCACCTCGGCACCGAACTCGCCCAGCGCCGTGGCCACCACCGGCCCGGCGGCCAGCGTGGCGGCGTCCACCACCCGCACCCCCTGCAGGGGCCGCTCATCCACGGCAGCCCACCGCCGGGCGCTCGAGGCCGAGGGTCTCGCGCAGCGTGCCCCCGGTGTACCGGTCGCGGAAGACGCCGCGCCGCTGCAGCTCGGGCACCACCATGCGGACCACGTCCTCGTAGGCGCCGGGGGAGTGGGTGGCCGCCACCACGAACCCGTCGCAGGCGCCGGCGGCCAGCCACGCCTCCATCTGGTCGGCCACCTCGGCGCCCGTCCCCACAAACCGCGGCCCCTGCAGCAGCGTGGCCCGGTGGCCGGCCAGGTCGCCCAGGGTGACGGTGCCGCCGATGTGGGCCCGGAGGTTCTGGACCAGGCCGCGGATGCCCGAGACCGACGCCACCAGCTCGTCGGTGACCGGGTCGTCGAGGGCCATGGCCGAGAAGTCGTGGTTCATGAGCTCGGAGAGGAGGGCCAACGAGGCCATGGGGTCCACCAGGTCGTGGAGGAACACCTGCTCGCGCTCCTCGGCGTGGGCGTGGCTCTCGCCGACCACCGTGTAGGCCATCGGCAACATCTTGACCGACGCCGGGTCGCGGCCGGCGGCCGCCACCTGCGCCTTCTGGTCCTCGTAGTGGGCGCGCGCGATGTCGACGTCCGGGTCGCCGGTGAAGATGAGCTCGGCCCACCGGGCGGCGAACTCCCGCCCGCGGCCGGACGAGCCGGCCTGGAGCAGCACCGGCCGGCCCTGCGGCGACCGGGGCACGGTGAGCGGTCCCCGGACGCTGAACCACCGGCCCTCGTGGCCGAGCTCGTGCACCTTGGACGGGTCGGCGAAGGTGCCGCCGGCCCGGTCGAGCACCAGGGCGTCGTCCTCCCAGGTGTCCCAGAGGCCGGTGGTGGCCTCCAGGAACTCGTCGGCCCGGTCGTAGCGCTCGTCGTGGCCGAGGTGCTCGGCGAGGCCGTAGTTCCTGGCCTCCCCGTCGTTGACCGAGGTCACCACGTTCCACGCGGCGCGACCGCCGCTCAGGTGGTCGAGGGTGGCGAAGGTACGGGCCACGTGGAACGGGGAGTAGTAGGTGGTGGAGTAGGTGGCGCCGAGGCCGATGTGCGAGGTGGCGCCGGCCACCACCCCCAGCACCACGCTGAGATCCAGCTTCACGGGGCGCGCCCCGAGCCGCACCGCCGGGGCCACCGAGCCGGCGTAGATGCCGGGCATGGCGAGGCGGTCGTCGAAGAAGAGCATGTCGAAGCAGCCCTCCTCGAGCGTGCGGCCCAGCTTGGCGTAGTAGCCGGCCGTCAGGAAGCCGTGCTCGGTGGCGGGGTGGCGCCACGAGCCCGCGTAGACGGTGGTGCTGCCCGCCTGCATGAACCCCACCAGTGCCATCGACCGCTTGGCCATGTACGCCCCCGTGATCCCACGCTGTGCTCCCGCCGCCGGTGGGACCGTCCGGTCCCGCGTGCCCCCGCGGCGCCCGCCGGTGACGTAACCTAGTATCTGATATGCCAGATATCAACCCGATCGGCGGTACCGTGCGGTCCCGTGCCGCCCGGGAGCTGCGCGACCGCATCCTGACCGGGCGGCTGCCGGCCGGCGCCCGGCTGGACCTGGACGGGATCACCCGCGAGTTCGGGACCAGCCGCACGCCGGTGCGCGAGGCGCTGCTCGAGCTCTCCTACGAGGGCCTGGTGGCGGTGGCGCCGCGCAGCGGGATCACCGTGCTCGGGATCACCCCCGAGGACGCCGTGGACAGCTTCGCCGTGCTGGCGGCGCTGGCCGGCAAGGCGGCCGAGTGGGCCACGGTGCGCGCCTCGCCGGCCGAGCTGGGCGAGCTGCGCGGGCTGGCCCGGGCCGTGCACCGGTCGGACGACGTGGTCGCCGCCAACTGGCGGTTCCACCGCGCCGTCAACCTGGCGTCGGGGTCGCGGCGCCTGCTGGTCCACCTCCGCCAGGCGGTGCGCGCCGTGCCCGGGAGCTACTTCGAGCTCTTCCCGGCGCAGGAGGGTCGCAGCCGGCGGGACCACGCGGCGCTGCTCCGCGCCATGGAGCGGGGCGACGGCGGGGCCGCCCGGCGCCTGGCCGAGGCGCACGTGCTGGACGCCGGCGCGGCGCTGGGCGACTGGCTGCGCACGCGCCAGGACGGTGCCGCACCGCCGGGCGACCGGGCGGCTCCCGGCGCCTGACGGCAGGGCCGTCCCTGCCACTCGGTCCCGCGCCGCCACCGCCACCGCTCGCCGACGCGCCCCGGCCTTCAGCGGCCGGCGGCCACCGCCTGGCGGGCGCGGCGCCGGAACCCCTCCAGCTTCTCGTCCGGCGTGCGCGAACGGGTGCTGCGCGGCACCACCGAGACGTCGTGGCCCGCCGCCCGCCGCCTGAGCGCGCCCACGGTGGCCTCCTCCCGGGGCACGTGGGCGAACGGGTCGAACGAGTACCACCGCATGGCGTTCAGGTGGGTCATCTTGGCGATCTCGTCGTCGGGGACGTGGTTGGCCTCGAACACCGCGCCCAGCTCCTCGGGCGCGTCGGGCCACATCGAGTCGCTGTGGGGGTAGTCCGCCTCCCAGGCGATGTTGTCCACCCCGATGCGGTCACGGAGGGCCACGCCCACCGGGTCGCTGATGAAGCAGGTGAGGAAGTGCTCGCGGAAGACCTCGCTGGGCAGCCGACCGCCGAAGTCCTGGAGGGTCCAGGCGCGGTGCATCTCGTAGGTGCGGTCCACGCGTTCGAGGAAGTAGGGGATCCACCCGGTGCCGCCCTCCGAGAGCGCCACCCGGAGCGCCGGGAACTGCTTGAGGACCCGCGACCACAGCAGGTCGGCGGCGGCGGACTGGATGTTCATGGGCTGCAGGGTGATCATCACGTCCGGCGGCGAGTCCGCCGCCGGCACCGAGAGCCGGCCGGACGAGCCCAGGTGGACGGAGAGCACGGTGCCGGTGTCGGAGCAGGCCCGCCAGACCGGGTCCCAGTAGTCGTCGTGGAAGCTGGGTGCGCCGAACGCCGCCGGGTTCTCGGTGAAGCTGAGGGAGTGGCAGCCCTTGGCGGCCACCCGCCGGATCTCGCGGGCGGTCTCCTCCGGGCTCCAGATGGCGGGGACGGCCAAGGGGATGAACCGCCCGGGGTGGGCCCCGCACCACTCGTCGATGTGCCAGTCGTTGTAGGCGCGCACGAGCGCGTTGGACAGGTCGAGATCCTCGCTCTGGAACACCCGCGCCGTGAAGGTGGGGAACGACGGGAAGTTCATGGAGGCCAGCACGCCCCCGGCGTCCATGTCCTTCACCCGCTCGTGGACGTCGTAGCAGCCGGGGCGGACCTCGTCCAGGCTCTGGGGCTCCATCCCGTACTCCTCCCGGGGTCTCCCGGCCACGGCGTTCAGGGCGGCCGTCTCCATCACCACCTTGCCAAAGACCCAGACGTCGTTGCCCTCGTCGTTGCGAACGAGGCGGGGCGCGCGGTCCTGGTACCTGGCCTCGAGGTGGTGGACGAAGAGGTCGGGCGGCTCGATGAGGTGGTCGTCGACACTGATCAGCACGAGGTCATCGACCGCGGTCATGGGCACCTCCGAGAAGGTCGTTATCCAATTGCAAGAGCGATCCTATTACCCGGCGGCAACGGGGACACCCGCGCTCTCGGGGTGTGGGGGTGGGCGCATCTCTGCAGGCCGGTGGGACCGATGTGGTGGAGACCCCGACCCAGCCATGCCGCTCAGGAGCGAGAGGGCCGCGTTCCCGTGCAGGCCCGGTCGGCGCAGCCGTCGCGGCTCCCGGACGAGCGGTCCAGATCGCCGACGATCACTATGGACGCACACCAGGTCCCACGCCGAGAAGACCGCCGCCGCGCCCTCCCGGACCGCTGCTCATGCGGAGCGTGGGAAGACCGCCCGCTCGAGTCGGCTCAACCGCTCCGCCACGTCGGCGCCGCCGCCGTTCTCCTCGACGCGCAGCCGAGCAAGCGCCCACACGCGGATGAGCGTGGAGACGGGGAGGTTCGCCTCCCCGGCGGCGCGCTGGAGCCGGGCGTGCTCATCGGCCGACAGTCGCACCGACACCACGGTGGGCCGTCCCAGGTTGGGTCGGCTGACGTCGACATGGTCAGGCAGGGCGTCCGGGAGGTCGTAGCTCTCCGCTGCGGCTCCCTCCTCGGCCAGCACCTCGTCGATCTTCTTCCTGCTCATCACTCCTCCTTCCCGTAGAGACGCCGATCTCCGGCATTGGCCACCCAGGCGTTGCTCCCCCACCAGTCGCCAGCGGGTTGCTCTGTCACGTCGACATCCGCGTGCACCAGGATCACGGTGAGCACGTCCTGCGCGCCGATCGAGTGGCCGATCACCCTCACCGAGCGACCGGTACGACTCGCCGGGTCCGGGACCAGCCACACGGCGTGGTCGTCGTCTACCGCCTCGTCGGCCCATACCGGATCGATCCCGTGCCGTGAGCGCACGTACTCGGCCCGCTTGCTCCAGTCCACCCCCGGCACACCTACAAACTACTACATCTCACTACGGATGGCTGACCAGCTCCGCTACCTCAACCAGTCGTCATGCTGACGAGCCGCACTATTGCCGCCCAAGAGGCGCTCGGCTGCGCTCTTGGGGCTCCGAGGACTGTGGTCCCGGTCAAGTCCACGGACGTGGTGGAAGACGACCACCGCGCCAACCGGCTGCTGGTCAACGGGCAGCTTTCAGTTCGGCGGCCACCGCCTCGTCCATCACGGCCCACACCGCGGGCAAGCTACTCCCGGGCCGCCGGCACGGGAGCAACGTGGCTCGGTGACGTGCGCGCCCCGGGGCGGAGGATCAGACCGTGGCCACCGGGGTGAGGGGGGAGCCCACCGCCCCCGGGAGCCTGAGGGGCGGCGCGGTGAGGAGGAAGCGGCTGCGGCCGTGCTCCCGCAGCCAGGCCGCCAGCTCGTGCAGGTACCACATCTCGCCCAGGGGCACCCCGAGCCGGAAGAGGCACAGGTGGTGGAGGGGGAGGAAGGAGTGCCGGCTCGGGTCCCTGTCTCCCCGTGCGCCGAACAACCCCTCCACGGCGTAGTTGTCGGCCACCAGGGCAGCGATCTGCGAGTCGGCGACCCACTCGAGCAGCGACGGGTCGCGGGCGTCGAGGTAGGGGCAGAGGGTGAAGATCCTCCTGGGGTCCGGGTCCTTCCCCATGGCCAGGATCTCGGTGGCGAAGCCGGTGTGGAGCAGGAGCACGTCCCCCGGCTCCACCACCACGCCGTCGGCCGCCATGATCTCCTCCAGCGCGGCCCGGTCCACCCCGCGCCACTCGTGGCCGAGGTGGTGGGCCAGATCCACGAGGACGCCCCGGCCCTGCACCCCGTGGGCGGCCATGTGCTCGAGGCCGAGGTGGCGGGCGAAGCTCCGGTGGCCGGTGCCGTCGCCGGCGGCGTCGTCCGACGGGCCCACCAGGTCCTCGCCGGCCCGGTAGCCGTTGTAGTAGACGGCCTCCTCCACGCCGTCGCCGTCGGCGTCGAACTCGGCGCCCACGTGGGCCAGCGAGTCCCACTGGGTGGAGTACTGGAGGGAGAGCGTCACCACGTCGTCGGCCCAGACGTCCACGTAGCGGTCGTCACCCTCCTCCATGTCGCGCATCCGCACGTTGAAGAAGGTGGCGGGGTTGCCGGCCATGTCCTCGGTGGGGGCGAGCCGGGGCGGGTGGCGGCGCTGGTTGAGGGCGGTGCCGCCGGGGAAGTCGAGCGGGAGGCTCAGGCAGAAGGTGAGGCCGGCCACGACCTCCCGGACGCCGTCGAGGACCTTGGCCGGGGTGAGCAGGTTGACCCGGCCGAGCTCGTCGTCCGGCCCCCAGTCGCCCCAGGTCGAGCCGGTAGGTCGTTGCGTCCACCGCTGGGTCACCGTCGTCCTCCTCCCTCGCGTCCAGGCCCGGCCGGCCCCTCGAGCCCAGGCCCGGCCGGCCCCTCGCGTCCGGCTCCCGCCGGCCCGCAGCAGCATTGTATGTACCGACCGGTTGGTCTAACTTCGCGGGGGACACACGCGGGACGCGCCCCGGGAGCCCCGAGGCGACGCAGGAGGGCCGAGCCCATGACGCAGCAGGAGTTCGTGGTCTCCGCCGACGGCCACATCCTCGAGCCGACCGACCTCTTCCGCACCCGCCTGCCGCGGCACCTGCGCGACCGCGCCGTGTGGGAGGAGGACTTCGAGATCGAGCCGTTGGTGGAGGGGGGCGCCCGGGTGTTCCGGCGCCTGCACACCTCCGGCTACGAGGGGTGGACGATCTCCCGCTACCGCCAGACGAGCGGCCGCACCCCCGAGGGGGACCCCGAGACCATCCTCGAGGACATGGCCACCGACGGCGTCGACGTCCAGGTCATGCACCCCAACCTGTCGCTGTTCGGGCTCTACTCGGACGACCACGAGCTGTCCATGGCCCACGCCCGCGTCTACAACGACTACGTGCTGGAGCGCTTCGCCCCCTACTTCGACCGGATCGTCCCCACCGCGCCCGTCCCCCTCACCGACGTGGGCGACGCGGTGGCCGAGATCGAGCGCGTGGCGGCCGGCGGGTTCCGGGCCGTCCTGCTGCCGGCCGTCGCCCCCAGGCCCTACTACTCCCGGGACCTCGACCCCGTGTGGGCCGCCGCCCAGGCCAACGGGGTGCAGGTCTTCATCCACACGCAGACCGGCGGGGTGAAGGTCAACGACCCCGAGGCCACCACCCTGAAGGTGGTGATGGAGTCGGCGGCACAGGTGAACCAGCCGATGACCGAGAAGGCGGCGTCCAAGCGGATGGTGACCCAGTGCGTCTACGCCACGGTGGTCCCCCAGCAGGTCATCTGCGAGCTGGTGGGCGGCGGGGTGCCCGAGCGCTTCCCCGGGCTGCACTTCTCGCTGATCGAGTTCAACGCCCACTGGCTGGCGTCGCTGGTGGGGAGCATGGACAAGTGCTGGGTAACCGGCATCGGCCAGGATCCGGACTGGTGGCTCGGCTACTGGGACGACACGCGGCCGGCGAACGACCAGCCCCGGATGGCCCAACTGTTCCGCCTCAACGAGAAGTGGCCCTATCCCCTAATGCCCAGCGAGTACGTGGCCCGGCAGTTCCACGTCTCCTTCCAGGACGACCCGGTGGCCGTGGCCTGCCGGCACCTCACCGGCCTCTCCACCGTGGTCTGGGGCAACGACTACCCCCACGCCGAGGGGACGTTCCGGGGCAGCCGCCAGCTCATCGAGCGGCTCTTCACCGGCGTGCCGCCGGCGGAGCGGGCCGCCATGCTCGGGGGCACGCTCGGCGAGGTCCTGGGGCTCACGGCCCCGGCTGCCGCCTGAGCCCCGTGCCGCCCGTGCCGCCCGCCGGGCCGTGAGCGACCTCTCCTTCGAGGGCCGGGTGGCCGTGGTGACCGGTGCGGGCCGCGGCATCGGCCGGGCCTACGCGGTCCTCCTGGCCGCCCGGGGCGCCAGCGTGGTGGTGAACGACCTCGGGGGGTCGATCGGGGGCGACGGCGCCGACCCGGGCCCGGCCTCGGCGGTGGCCGGCGAGATCGCCGACGCCGGCGGCACGGCCCTGGCCGACGGCCACGACGTGGCCACGGTGGAGGGCGCCGAGGCGCTGGTCGAGGCGGCCGTGAGACGGTTCGGGCGGCTCGACGCGCTCGTCAACAACGCCGGCATCGTCCGCTGGGCCGGCTTCCCCGAGGCCGACGCCGGCAACCTCGCCGCGCACCTGGCCGTGCACCTGGGCGGCTCGTTCCACACCAGCCGGGCCGCCTGGCCCCACATGGTGGCGCAGGGCTACGGGCGCATCGTGATGACCACGTCCACCGGCGTCTTCGGCCTGCCCGACAACACGTCCTACGCCGCGGCAAAGGGCGGCGTGATCGGCCTGGCCCGCAGCCTGGCCACGGCCGGCCGGCGCCACGGCATCAAGGTGAACTGCGTGGCCCCGGCGGCCCTCACCCGGATGGCGGGCGGGCCGGGCACGCAGGAGGAGCCCGCCGCGGACGACCCGCGGGCCGCGGTGATGGCCCCGGACCTGGTGGCGCCGCTGGTGGGGGTGCTGGCCCACGAGACCTGCCCGGTGACCGGCGAGATCTACGCCGCCGGCGCCGGCCGCTTCGCCCGGATCGTGCTGGCCTGCACCGAGGGCTACGTGCACGAGGGTGGCGCGCCCACCATCGAGGACGTGGCCGCCCACTGGGAGGCCGTCAACGACACGGCGGGGCTCACGGTGCCGGCCGACCTCGTGGCGTGGTCCCGGACGTTCCTCGGCCACCTGCCCCGGGGGGGTTGAGCCGGCGGGGGCGAGCCCCGCCTTCCCGGCCCGCTGCGGCCCGGCCCGGCCGGCTACGCCTCGAGCAGGTCGGGTTGCTGGGCCACGATCCAGTCGTAGAGGGGCTGGAAGCCGAACCAGCCGGAGCGGTGGTGGCCCACCTGCGCCGCCGTCGCCTCGGCGTGGACGGCGTCGATGGGCACCGGCGTGCCCGCCGCCTCGGCCAGGAGCTGGGCCTGGCAGGTCCGCTCCATGGTGATGAACCACCACGCCGCCTCGTCCACGGAGTGCCCCACGGTCAGCAGCCCGTGGTTGGCCAGGATGGCCGCCTTGGCGCCACCGAGGGTGTGGGCGATGCGCTTGCCCTCCTCCAGGTCGAGCACCACGCCGGTGTAGCCGTCCACCAGCACGTGGTCGCCGTAGAACGCGCACGCGTCCTGGGTGAGCGGGTCCAGCGTCCGGTGGAGGGACGACCACGCCTTGCCGTGGACCGAGTGGGCGTGGGCGGCGGCCATCACGTCCGGCCGGGCGGCGTGGATCTGCGAGTGGATGGCGAACGCCGCCTGGTTGAGCGGCCAGTCGCCCTCCACCACCTCGCCGCGGTCGTCCACCAGCAGCAGGTCCCCCACCCGGATCTGCTTGAAGTTCATCCCGAGCGGGTTGACCCAGAAGCGGTCGGGGCGCTCGGGGTCGCGGGCGGTGATGTGGCCGGCCGCGCCTTCGTCGAAGCCGAACTGCCCAAAGAGGCGGAGGGCGGCGGCCAGGCGCTGCTTGCGGTGGTTGCGCTCCTCGGCGGCCGTGGCGAACCGCGGGAAGCGATGGGGGGCCCGCTCGGTGCTCACGGCCCCGAGCCTACCGGCCTTGTACCGGTCGGTCCAATATGATCCGTCTGTGGACTTCTCCCTGAGCGAGCCGGAGCAGGACCTGGTGGACCTCTGCCGCGACTTCGCCCGTGGCGAGATCGCCCGCCGGGCCCCGGCCGCCTGGGACGAGGGCCGCTGCCCCACCGACCTGCTGCGCGAGATGGGGGAGCTGGGCCTCCTCGGGATCCTCGTCCCCGAGGCGTGGGGCGGCATCGGGATGTCCACGGTGGGGTTCGTGGCCGCCATGGAGCAGATCGGCCTGGCCGACCAGTCGGTGGCCGCCGCCTGGCAGGCCCACGCCACCATCGGCTCGCTGCCGCTCCTCCTCTTCGGCACGGACGCCCAGCGCGAGCGCTGGCTCCGCCCGCTGGCCGAGGGTCGGGCCCTCGGTGCGTTCGGGCTGACCGAGCCGGACGCCGGGTCCGACGCGCGGGCGGTCCGCACGCGCGCCGAGCGCCGCGACGGGGGCTGGCTGCTCAACGGCCGCAAGGCGTTCATCTCCAACGCCGGGACGGACATGTCCTTCGGGGTGACGCTGCTGGCCCGCACCGATCCCGGCGGGGACCGGCCGCCGCGTTACGCCAGCTTCGTGGTGGAGCGGGACACCGGGGGCTACACTGTGGGGCCCAAGCTGCGCGGCATCGGCTGGCGCGGCCTCGACACCCGCGAGCTCGCCTTCGAGGACGCCTGGGTCCCCGACGACCACCTCCTGGGCGACGCCGACCTCGGGCTGAACCAGTTCCTCCGCACGCTCGAGGTCGGTCGCATCTCGGTGGCCGCGCTCTCGCTCAGCCTCGCCCAGGCGGTGCTGGACCTGGCCACGGACCACGCGCGCCGGCGGGTGCAGTTCGGCCGGCCGATCGCCTCGTTCCAGGCCGTCCAGTTCAAGCTGGCCGACATGGCCACCGAGCTGGAGGCCGCCCGCTGGCTCACCTACCGCGCCGCCTCCCTACGCGACGCCGGCCGGCCCTTCCGGAAGGAGGCGGCCATGGCCAAGCTGAAGGCCAGCCGGCTGGCCACGTGGGCGGCGTCCGAGGCCGTCCAGATCCACGGCGGGCTGGGCACCATGCTCGAGACGCCGGTGGCCCGCTTCTACTGCGACGCCAAGGTGCTGGAGATCGGCGAGGGCACCAACGAGATCCAGCACCTGGTCATCGCCCGCGAGCTGGGGTGCTGAGGCGGCCGCGTCAGGTGGCGGCCAGGCGGCGGACCGCCTGCGCGATGGCCTGGCGGCCGGGGAGCCAGGCGCGCTCCAGCTCGGGGGCGTAGGGGGGAGGCGTGGGCGCCGCCCCCACGCGCTCGATCGGCGCGTCCAGATCCCAGAACGCCTCCTTCGCCACCGTGGCGGCGATCTCGGCCCCGATCCCGAACGGCACCACCGCCTCGTGGGCGACCAGGAGGCGGCCGGTCTTGCCGACCGACGCGAGCACCGGTCCCATGTCGAGCGGCGCCACGGTCCGGAGGTCGACCACCTCCACCGAGACGCCCTCGCCGGCAAGCACCTCCGCCGCCGCGGTGGCCTCGTGGACCATGCGCGAGACCGAGACCACGGTCACGTCGGTGCCCGGGCGGACCACGGTCGAGGCGCCGATGGGGACCCGGTGGTCGGCCGGGGGCTGCGGTCCCTTGGTCCCGTAGAGGAGCCGGTGCTCGATGAACACCACCGGGTTCGGGTCCTGGACCGCCGACCGCAGGAGGCCGTAGGTGTCCGCCGGGGTCGACGGCATCACGACGGTGAGCCCGGGGACGTGGGCCAGGAGCGCCTCGAGGCTCTGGGAGTGCTGGCTCCCCGACGAGCGCCCGGCGCCGAACTGCGTGCGCACCGTCAGCGCCATCTCGGCGGCGCCGCCGGTCATGAACGGCAGCTTGGCCGCCTGGTTCAGGAGCTGGTCGAAGCAGACCCCGAGGAAGTCCAGGTACATGAGCTCCACCACCGGGCGCATGCCGGCCATCGCCGCGCCCACGCCCAGGCCCACCACGGCGGCCTCGGAGATCGGGGTGTCCCGCACCCGGTCGCCGAACCGGTCCCGTAGGCCCCGCGTGAGGCCGAACACGTTCCCGCCGGCGCCCACGTCCACGCCGGCCACGAACACCCGGTCGTCGGCGGCCAGCTCGGCCTCGAGCGCCTGGCGGACGGCGTCCATCGTCCGGAAGGCCG
Organism: Acidimicrobiales bacterium; assembly: GCA_050743905.1. Taxonomy (GTDB): domain Bacteria; phylum Actinomycetota; class Acidimicrobiia; order Acidimicrobiales; family RAAP-2; genus JBOGGH01. Next base: position 3,808 of record JBOGGH010000016.1, on the reverse strand, counting down.
GCGCCCCGGGGCCGGGCGCCCCGGGGCCGGGCGCAGAGTGCTCCGGCACCATCGGGCGGGGGCGGGTCACGAACGCCCCCAGGGTGGCGGGCGCCGGTGGCGGCAGGCGGCGGGCGCGCTCCACCGCCGCGTCGAGCGCCGCCGAGACGGACGCCTCCACGGCGTCGATCCGGTGGCCGTCCACGCCCGCCGCCCGCAGGCGCTCCTCGTGCCGGGCCACGGGGTCGCGCGCCTCCCAGTCCCGGACCTCCTCGGGGGAGCGGTAGCGCTGCGGGTCGCCCTCGTAGTGGCCGTGCCAGCGGTAGGTGGCGGCGTGGACGAGCACCGGTCCCTGCCCGGCGCGGACGCCGGCCACCACGCCGGCCATGGCGGCCGCCGCGGCCGCTACGTCGTTCCCGTCCACGGCCACGTAGCCGATCCCGTACCCTGCGGCCCGCCGGTCCAGCGAGGCCGGGTGCTGGGCGGCAGCGGGGGAGAACTCGGCGTAGCCGTTGTCCTCGCAGAAGAACACCACCGGCAGCCGCCACAGGGCGGCGAGGTTGACGGCCTCGTGGAAGGCGCCCTGGGCCGGCGCGCCGTCGCCGAAGAAGGCCACGGCCACGCCGTCCCCGCCCCGGAGGCGCGCCGCCCAGGCGGCGCCGGCGGCGATGGGCAGGCCGGCGGCCACGATGCCGTTGGCGCCGAGGACGCCGAGGTCGGGGTCGGCCACGTGCATGGAGCCGCCGCGGCCGCGGTTGGTGCCGCCCTCCCTCCCCAGGAGCTCGGCCACCATGGCCGCCGGGTCCATCCCCTTGGCCAGGCAGTGCCCGTGGCCGCGGTGGGTGGAGGTGATCACGTCGGCCGGCCGGAGCGGCCAGCAGGCGGCCACCGCCGCCGCCTCCTGGCCGATCGAGAGGTGCACGAAACCGGGGATCTCCCCGTCCCGGTAGAGCGCCGCCACCCGCTGCTCGAAGCCGCGGATCGTCAGCATCCGGCGGTGCATCTCGAGGAGCTCCCCGGCGGTGAAGGGGGGCGAGGGATCAGGGCCGGGGGCCACCGGGCCGGCAGCGTAGTGTATTGTAACGACCGGTACAAACCGGAAGGACGGACGGTGGGCCAGATCGCCATCCCCGAGGCGTTCCCCGCCCCGGGCGACCTCAGCGGCAAGCGGGTGGTGCTGACCGGGGCCAGCCGCGGCCTGGGCGAGGTGCTGGCGCACGCCTTCTCGCGTGCCGGCGCCCACCTCTCGCTGGTGGCCCGGACCGAGCGCGACCTGAAGGCGGTGGCCGGCGCGCTCCCCGGGCCGAGCCTGGTGCTCGCCGGCGACGTGACCCACGAGGACGTCAACGAGGCCGTGGCCGACGCCACCGTGGCCGAGTGGGGCGGCCTGGACGCGTGGATCTGCAACGCCGGCATCTCCCCGGTGGTGGGCGGCCCGCGCCGGACCGGCGCCGACGTCTGGCGGCGGATCCTCGAGGTCAACCTCACCGGCGCCTTCCTGGGCGCCCGCGCCGCCGCCCGGGTCATGGGCCACGGCGGCCGGCTCATCTTCACCGGGTCGGTCCTCGGGGAGCGGCCCCGCCGCGGCCTCACCGCCTACAGCACCTCGAAGGCGGGGCTGGCCGGGATGGCCAAGGGGCTGGCGCTCGACCTGGCGCCGTCCGGGATCACGGTGAACGTGGTGGCGCCGGGCTGGTTCGACTCGCCGCTGTCGGACGGCTGGCGGCGCGACCCCGGGCTGGCGGCCTCGATCACCGACCACACGGCGCAGGGGCGGTGGGGGACGGCCGCGGACCTGGCCGGCGCCTACCAGTTCCTGGCCTCGGACGCCTCGGCCTTCATGACCGGGAGCGTGGTCACCGTGGACGGCGGGTACCTGCTGGTATGAGCGGGCCCGCCACCGACCGCCGGGTGGTGGCGGTCACCGGCGCCGGGGGCGCGCTGGGCGCGGCGATCGCTCAGCGCCTGGCGGGCGAGCCGGGCACGGACCTCGTCCTGAGCGACGTGGACGGGCGTTCGCTGCAGGCCACGGTGGACGGCCTCCCCCCGACCGGCGGTGGCGTGGAGGCCGTCCTGGCCGACGTGGGCGACCCGGAGCAGGTGGAGGCGGTGGTGGCGCGCGCCGTGGCGCGGTTCGGGCGCCTGGACGTGGCCATCGGCAACGCCGGGGTGCTGACGCCGAGCGGCCGCGTGCACAACGTGCCCACCGAGGACTGGGAGCGGGCGTTCCGCGTCAACGTCATGGGTGCCGTCAACTGCGTGCGGGCCGCCGTCCCCGTCATGCGCCGGCAGCGCTCCGGCTCGATCGTGCTCACGGCCTCCGTCTCGGGGCTCACCGCCTGGTCGCACGCCGCCCCCTACTGCGCCACGAAGGCGGCGGTCATCCAGCTCACCAAGGTGGCGGCCGTGGAGTACGCCCGGGACGGCATCCGCGTGAACTGCGTCTGCCCGGGCACGTTCCGTTCGGCCATCCACGACGACCTGCCGCCCGGGGCCCTGGACGCCATCGCCGCCCGCCACCCGCTCGGCCTGGGCACCGCCGCCGACCTGGCCGGCGCGTACTCGTACCTCGCCGGCCCCGGGTCGCGCTGGACCACCGGCACGGCGCTGGTGGTGGACGGGGGCTACTCGGCCCCGTGACCCCCGCCCGAGGGCGCCCTGCTCTCCACGCCCCGCAGGAAGATCTCGGCGAACGGCTTCGCCACGTCGCGCGCCGTCATGCGCCCCTCGGGCCGGAGCCAGAGGTACGTGTAGTTGATCATGCCCAGCCAGGCGCGGGCGGCGAGCCACGGGTCGAGGTCGCGGAAGTCGCCGGTGGCGATCCCGTCGCGCAGCACGTCCTCCACCCGGCGCTCGTACCCCCGGCGGCGGTCGCGGAAGGCGGCGGCGCGCTCGCCGGTGAGCGCCGGGAACTCGTGGAGGAAGACCCAGACGTGGTCGGGGTAGCGGTGGATGACGTCCAGCAGCTCCTCGCCGAGGCGGGAGAGCCGGACCGGCGGCGGCCCGCCGGCCTCGGCCACGCGGTCGGCGCCGGCCATCACCTCGTCCATCACGCGGTCGTGGATGGCGGCGAGGAGCTCCTCCTTCGACCCGATGTAGTGGTAGAGCGCGCCCTTGCCGAGGTCGTTGGCGTCGCACAGCTCGTTGATGCCGGTGGCGTGGTAGCCCTGGCGGGCGAAGACGCTCGCCGAGGTGTCGACGATCGCCTGGCGGCGCACCTGCCACCTGGGGCTCCGGCTGGAGGCGTCTCGGGCGTCGGTTCTGGGCATGGCAGTGACCTCGGCCTCCTTAGTGGGACGACTGGTCGGTACACTACCCGCCGGCCCCGTCGCGGCGGTGCGGCCGGCGGCGCTCGCGGCGGTGCGGACCCGTGCCGGTGGTGACCCCCGGCCCGCAGCCGTCGGGCGACGTGAACTGGGCCGCCGTCCTCGACCACCACGCGTCGCGCGCCCCGGACCGGCCGGCCGTGGTGTTCGAGGGCGAGACGGTCACCTACGGCGAGATGGGGGCGCGAGCCGCGGCGCTGGCCGGCGGCCTGCGCGAGCGCGGGGTGCGGCGGGGCGACGTGGTGGGGATCCTCGCCCTCAACTGCCCCGAGATCCTCGAGACGGTGTTCGCCGCCAACCGGCTGGGGGCGGTCGCCATGCCGGTGAACTGGCGGCTGGCCCCGCAGGAGGTGCGCTACGTCCTGGAGCACTCGGGGGCGCGCGCCCTCGTCTGCGACGGGGCGATGCTCGACCTGGCCGGCCGGGCGACCGGGGGCATGGAGGGCGCGCTGGTGCGGGCCTGCGTGCCGCCGGCAGCGCCGGCCGGGTGGACGCCGCTCGCC
>JBOGGH010000015.1:0-16710 GCA_050743905.1 Acidimicrobiales bacterium | reverse complement strand
GTATTGGAGGACCAGGTTGGTGAGCAGCGTCGACTTGCCCGACCCGGTCGCCCCGAGGACGTGGAGGTGCTGGCGGGCATCGGCCGCCGACACCCCCACCGGACGACGGGCGCCGCCCTCGGCCCGGCCCAGTACCTTCCCATCGCCGCTCACCTCGGGCGGCGGGGCCACGGCGTGCGCCCCGGCCCGCGACAGGCCGGCCACCGTCCGGTCCACCGGCAGATGCGCCAGGGCGGCCAACTCACCCACCGAGTACAGGTCGCCGCGGCCAAGCCGTCGGGCGCACAACGCCTGCCAGGGTCGGGCCAGGCGGCGGCGGGTGAGATGGTTGCGGCCGTCGAACATTGCGAACGCGCCGACCAGGCCGTGCCCCTCGGCCTTCAACTGTTGGCGTGCCCCGTGCCCGCCGGCCGGGGTGACGATCCCGCAGCGGACGGTCGCCTCGAAGCACAACGACGCTGCCTTCTCGGTGATGGCCCGCACATCGGCGGCCCGGGTCGGGTCGGCCGACAGGCCAGACGGATGGGGCACGCCTTTGGTCATCCAGAAGTCGATGAACCGCACCAGCTTCGAGCGGGGCCGCCCAGTCCGAAGCGCAATCGCGGCCTTCCGGCAGCGTCCATACCGGCGGCGGGTCGCCGGGCGGGCCAGCACCTGCACCACCCCTGCCTCGCCTGATCCCATGCCGGACAGCGCGGCGAGCAGGAGCCGGTAGGGGTCGGCCGGCTGGTCCACCCGCAGCGAGAACCACTCCGGCCCGGCCAGGCGCAGCTCACCCCCGACGATCCCCGCACCCCCCGGCAGCGGGGCCTCGGCGGGTAGTACCTCGGTCACCGCGCCCGGCCAGGACGCCTCGACCACGCGGGCCACCCGACCCGCCGACACCGTGGCTGGAACCCACAGCCCGAACCGCAGCCGTCCCGCCGAGAAGCCAAGCTCGAACGCGGCGTGCGGCCGGCCCGAGACCAGCCCGGCCAGACCGCCCCGACGGAGCACCCCGTGCAGCCCGTTCCACAACGCCTCGGCACCCGAGGGCTCCACCTCCGGCCCCGGCGCCACGGTCACGAGATGCCCGCCACCGGCGCGCTGCCGGCGGGTGAGGGCGAGCGCGATTCGGGCGACGACAAGGAGCGCCACTACGGCGACCAGCACCGGGAGGGCCGTCCGGCCGAGCGCGGCCAGTACGTGCAGGACGTGATGGACCACCGTCGAGGTGTCCTGACCGGGATGGAGCAGGTAGCGGCCGAGCGGACCGTTGGGGACGCTGGTGGGTGGAGTCATGGGCCTCCTTCGCGGGTGAGGCAGAGACGGGGGATCTGCACCCCTAAAACAAGGGGTGCAATGGCCATTCTCAGCTAGAACGTTTCAGAACCAAAACGGGACCTAGACTCATGACGTGGGGGCCTACGAGGTCGACCGAGCACTGGCCAGCCAGCTGGCGCAGCGTGGCGACGCGGCCAGTGCGATGGTGCGTGCCGGCCTGGCGGCTATCGCCGCAGATGACGCCGTTGAGCGCATCGAGGCGCTGTCTTTTGCCCGCCGACAGGCGGACCTGGCGCTCCACCAGGCCGTCTATGCCGCGAATGGCGGGAGCCAGGGGCTCTCGTGGCGAGCGCTGGCCGGCTCGGCAGGCATGCCCTGGGAGACGCTCTATCGCCGCTATCACCGGCGGCCGGAGAAGGTGCCCCCACCACGACCGCCGGACACTGACGAAATCGCCCGGCTGCTGTAGGCGACAGCGGGCGCGGTGCTGGTGCTACAGCAGCTCTTGGAGACCGTCCATCAGCACGCCGGCGTCGGTGTCGAGCGCCTTTGCCAGGCGCAAGATGTTGTCCAGCGAGACGTTGCGCTCGCCCCGCTCGCTGTCGCCCACATAGGTCGGATGCAGCCCGCTCTCTTCGGCCAGGTGCTCCTGGGTCCACCCCAGGTCGTGCCGCGCAGTCCGTACACGCTGGCCGAACTCGACCCGCCAGGCGTGCTTGAGCTGCGGCGACATTGTGCGCCAGGGTTGTCTGAGGCAGACTATGAGTCCACAGGCGATGAGTGGGACCGGGAGGCTGACGTGGCCCGCGGGGGCGGGGCAGCGGCCCCAAGTTTGGAGTGAGAGTTGGTGACCCTCTCGGGCGTCTCCCAGGATCAGCGGTATGAGCGTAAAAGAGGAGTTGGGGTGGTATCAATACTTAGTATTCATAATCCAGATCAACTATTATTAGCCTATATTGCTCCTGATAGCCCCTACGCTTGGCCAAGTTACGACGAGGACTTCGCTCCGAACATGCTCAGCGGAGCCGACCTCACTGCGACGGCACTCCTTAGCTACCCACTGCCCCCAGATTGTCTGCATGAGCTTGGGCGGACGGGAGCGCAGACGCCCTACGTGGAGCTTGGCAAGTGCATGCGTGAGTTCGTCTCGGCCTCGGAAGTAACGGACTTTATTAACCTTACGGCCGGCGACATCAGCTCGCTCGCTACTCGTTCGCGTGGTGGCGATATTCAGGGACCCCCCGACTGGGTTTCGTTCGTTAGGTGCCTCGATGCTGTTCAGGGGTGTGGAACACTCACGAGTGTTGCAGTCACCAAGATTCTTCACCGTAAACGGCCGACACTAGTGCCGATTAATGATTCTAGACTTCGAGGATTTTATGGCACGGGGAATCATTATAGTCCACTCTTTAGGGCAATTTGGGAGGATATACAGCAGCCCGAAGTTCGACAACTGCTCGCCTCATTGAGCAGGGAAGTCAGAACGCTTTCTGGTCGCCCACTTACGGTGCTTCGCGCACTAGATATCGTAATATGGATGCATCAGGGACGGGTCGAGGGGTCCTCGATGGCTAAGGCCTGCTAGCGTACTGAAATGGCCCACAACAGCCGAGTTAGATGGTTGTTCGCCGGTATGCTCGCCCTTTTGTCAAGCGGTGGTACCGTACTCACCATTTCATCACCATCCGGCGCCGCCCAGTCAGGTCCAACATCGATCCTCAAAAAGGATGGCGTGACGAAGACGGAGTACAAGTGCGCCACAGAGGCATCGAAGGGGGTTTCGTCTCTTTTAAAGCATCCAGCGACAAATGGGCGCATACTCTTATTGCTTGCCGAAGAGTACGGGATCAACAGCAGAATCTACAAGATAATTGATACCGCGTTCGCTGCCAGTTACGCAACTGATCTCAAGACAGGGTTAGTGGCAGCCGAGTCCAAGGCCATTGGGATGGTAATAGATACATGTAAGGTAGCGACTTCTCATTCGGTATCATCCAAAGGGCTCTCATACAACAGTCTGGATACAGTCAGTTTGACAGGTTCCAAATCGTCAATAGTGCAGGGGATCTCTCGTCTCTTCGGAAAACCAACGTCCGACTATACAACGACCTGCGGCGGCGGGAAAGTCAACATCATAGAGTGGGGTGACTTGATTGCTCAGTTACCGACTCCAGGTCCAACTACAGGTCCAATCGGATTTAGTTTCGGATATGTAACAGGCGGCCAGGCGGCCGTGGCAGCCGGGCATACCTCGTTGTCAACCTCGCATAAACCGGAAATACGGACGACCAAGGGTGTCACGCTTGGTTCTACGGTTTCGGAGCTAAAGGCCGCGTATCCGACACTAAACTCGCGCCCAGGGGACGGTTACTGGTTCCCGGCGACAGGATCGGGAACTCTGAGCTTCCGAACGTCCAGTGGCATTGTGTGGGCAATGTTTACGAGTGATTTCGTGCCTAGCTGCTCCGGTCCAGGTTAGGAGGAATGAAACCAAACTTCCCACGCGGGTGATCTCGCCCTAGCCGAGGTAGGCCATGTCGTTCATGCAGCCGAGCACGCTGCGATCCTGGCCTTGGCGATCACCAGTTCCTCAACTTCAAGGTCGCCGACCGACCCACGTTGATGGACCCAGGCGTCGCCGCTGACAGGGATGCCAACCGTTCCCGCAGCTCTGCCGGGTTTGAATAAGACATCGTCTTCTCCACTTCCTTGCCACGGCGCGAGACGCCCCATCCGGGGCGGATGTTGGGCGCTCGTTGGGTACACCCAGCGTCGGACAACAACAGCTCGCTGGGCCAGGACGTGCCGGGGGAACGCACGGCGACGCGCGGTCTGACGACAGATCCTGTGCGTGAACGGATCTTGAGTGGGCTCCAACCAAACAGATGTGGTCCAGGATGTTGGTGGGCTCGGTGGGACAGGAGCGACCCCGGTTACTCCCTGCTCCCGGCGGACTTGGTGAGGCCCTCGTACTGCTTCGGATCAGGCAGCTTGCCGCCGCTCGACCTCCGGGACTCCTCGACGTCCCGGTACACACGGTCCCACTCGGACTCCTGCTGGTGTTGGCCTTTGGCCATCGTGGGAACCTCCTACCTACCGTGTCCGGTAGGTCATGCTACCCGCCACCAGGGCCAGCACGGCTACCGCCAAAGCCAGCGCGGACAGCACGATCAAGACTCCCTTCCACCGGAGCCGAGGATCGTTTCTGGTAGCAGCGGCGAGATCCACGGTCAACAGGACATCCTCGGTGAGTTCCACGTCTCCGGTAGTGAGGATGCGGTCGACGAACCCCTTCAGGCCCAAAGGCTGTCGCCCTGGGCGCTTGATCAACAGGACTGCGACAGCCAGCACGGCCGACAGGCCTGCTCCAGCGAGGCCGATCCGGCCTCCCAGCCGGTGGGGCAGGACTGCCGACGTTCCGGCAAGGGTCGTGATCACGCCGGCGAGGCCGGCCAAGATCCCCGCCCCGGCGTGCAGCGACTCGCCGCGGGCGATCTGGTCCATGAGGACGGTGTCGACCGTGTCTCGGGTGAAATGCCGATGCCGTAGTGGCACATGGGCGCGCGATGCGAGGCACCTCTCGATGCGATGAAGCTGAAGTTGTCGGAGGGTTCTGGCTACGCGGCCTTCTCGGTGAGGGTGACGGAGAACCCGAGGGCCTCGATCCTGTGCTGGAGCCGCTTCGCCTCGACAGCAGGATCGTGACGGCGCTCGAAGTAGTCGGCACCGGGGTCTTGATAGAAGGCACCGGTAGTAAGCAGGTGCCAGGAGGTCTCCAAGATGGAGTGGGCGACGGCGACCGCCGCCTTGTTCGGGCCCCGACGGCGGGCGATGCGCTGGTATTGGGCCGAGTAGTAGGTGCCCTTGGTCCGCGCCGCCGCCCTGGCGGCCTCGATCAAGGTCCGTCTGAGCCACGGCGAACCGTGCCGAGTCCCTGCCGGTCTCCTCTTTCCCGCCGATTCGTGGCTGGCCGGCGCCACCCCCGCCCAGGCGCACAGGTGGCCGGCCGTTGGGAACTTGGTCATGTCAGCGCCGGTCTCGGCCACGATCACCTGGGCGGTCACCTCCGAGATCCCCGGGATGGACGTGAGGAGGGTGACCGCCGGGGCGAAAGGGACGAGGCGCTCGCAGATGTCGTCAGTGAGCGTAGCGATGGAGCGGTCCAAGAAGTCCAGGTGGTCGATGATCTGGCGGCAAAGGAGCGCGTGGTGGTGACCGAAGTTGCCCTCCAAGGCCACGCCCAGCCGGTCGATCTTCTTGCGCATGACCCCCTTGGCCATCTCGGCCAGGACCTCGGGATCCCGCTCGCCGGCGATCAAGGCCTCGATCATCGCCCGCGAGGACTTCGACCAGACCGAAGACGCCACCGAGGTGAGCTTGATGCCGGCGTCCTGGAGGACCTTCTCCAGGCGCTGGATCTCCTTGGCCCGGGCGTCCACCTGGGTCTTGCGGTACCTGGTCAGCTCTCTCAGCTCCCGGATCTCAGGCGGGGGGACGAGGGAGGGCCGCACCATGCCGTGGGCGGCGACGTCAGCCAACCACTCGGCGTCAGAAAGGTCCGTTTTGCGGCCGGGAACGTTCTTGACGTGCTGAGCATTGCACAGCCACAGCTCACCGAAGAGTCCCTCCAGGGCGTAGTACACGGGGCGCCAATAGACCCCAGTCGCCTCCATCGCGACGGTGCTCACCCCGGCGTCCATCAAGAACGCCGTGAGCTCGGCCAGGCCCTCCTGGGTCGTTGCGAACCGCTCCTTTTGCACCTCCACCTGCCCTGTGGGCATCTGGACGCGACTGCAGGCGACCACGCCGTCGCGGTGGACGTCGAGGCCGCCGACCTTATCCCGGATCTGCTTCACTGCCTCCTCCTCTCGCTGTCGGAGGCCGCCGGGAGAGGACCACGGCGTGAAGCGGAATCTCGGGTTCGTGCTCGGAGCGACACTCGCTGGTCCCCACGGTCCCGCACCAGACTCTTGGCGCGCTCGCGGCTGCAAGAAACGTTCGGCGACCACACCCGGCGGCCACCGCCAGCATTTCATCTCTCGTAGGTGGCCGCTCAGGTCATGGGGACTCTTGCGATCTCCCATTGGCTCCGGTCTCCGTCAGCTCGGCTGGCCGTCCCCGACACGGTTGGTACGGTAGGGGAGGGCTGTGTCAGCGAGCGGAGTGTGCAACTCGGACACTTCGTCAGATCCGAGGTGCCGTTGGACCTGGAGAGTGGCGACAAGCGGGTCGGTTGGACGCGCACGAGGCTCGCCGGGGCCCCGCCGCTCCACGGTTCCGAGGGGCGGCAAATGGAACACAGGGCCATTTGCCAGCAGCGTCTCCAGGCGCTGTGCTCGGGTCGGCCCATCCTCTGCAGCGAGAACGCCGAGTCGTAGCTCCGCCACGGTGACGACGGACACCGCAACACGATCGGGCGGCCGGGAGGAGAGCGGTCGATCCTGCTCGATGGCGATGAACAACGACGTACCAGCGAGCGCGATCTCCTCACCCACGTCCTCGCCGGGCGGCGTCACGGGATCGGGATGTCGTCGGTCGTGTCGGGTAGGAGGTCGGCCAGATCTCGAGCGAGACCGGGATCGGCTCGCCATCGGTCGCTGTCCCGGAAGAAGGCATTCCAGGTCATCGACCTCGGCCGCGTGGGCAGCGGAAGGAGCTCGGCTACAGGACGACCACGTACCGTCACCCGGAGGCGTTCACCCTGCTCGACTCGACGGAGCACCGCGCTGACGTCGTTCCGGAGGTCACGTGCGGGAACGTCGGCCATGACCTCAGTGTCGCAGTTCTGCTACGAAAGGACCTCTGCTCAAGGATTCGAGCCGTTCCCGCAGCTCAGCAGGGTTTGGAGAGACATCGTCTTCCCCCCATAGTCCCAGGTCAGGCCCCAACCTGCTTGGGCCGTTTCGTTCCTCCCTGGCTCGATGTGGCCATATGTAGCCACATATGCTACAGTGGCCCGGTGAGCAACTCGATATCCGTCCGCGACCTGCGAAACACGGTCAGCGAGGTGCTTCGCCGGGTCGAAGGCGGCGAACGGCTGACCGTGACGGTAGACCGTCGCCCCGTAGCGGAGATCGTGCCGCTCCGTCGCCGGCGGGCCGTGCCGGCTGCCGAGGCGCTCGCCCTGGCTTCCCGCCACGCCGCCGATCGCGGCCTCCTCGAAGACGTGCGGGACCTGCTGGCTGACACGACCGACGACCTGTGAGGGCTCTGCTCGACACCTCGTTCTTCGTCGCCACGGAGTCGGGGCGACCAGTCGGCGAGATGAACGGGGTCACCGAGACCGAGGTGTCGGTGGTGACGCTGGCCGAACTGACCGTCGGCGTGCTCATGGCCGACGACGTTGATCGGTCGGCGCGGCTCGCAACGCTTTCGGCCGTGGAGTCGACCTGGGAGCCGTTGCCGATAGATGCTGAGGTGGCGCGTCAGTTCGCCCGGATCGTCGCCGCCTTGCGTGCCGGTGGCCGCCGGGTTCCCGTCCTCGACGCGCTTGTGGCGGCCACCGCGATCGTCGAGCAGATCCCGGTCGTCACCCAGGACGACGACTATGAGGCCCTCCCCGGCGTCGAGGTGATCCGGGTCTGATCACCGCCGCGGCGTAGGAGGTCACGTGCCAGGACGTCGGTCACGGACCTCGGTGGAGAAGTCCTGCCACTGTCGCTTGCCAGCCACCATGGACCTCCTGGTCACGATGCTGAACAGGCGTTCCGCGGCGGGACTACCGGGAGCAGGCAGTGATCCAGTCGAACTCGGAGGTGATGCGGATCCCGACCCCGGGACGGTGCATCGGCTCGATGACGCGACGTACGGCGTCACAGAAGTCATGGAGGCCGACCGCCCGTATCGCCGGGATCGAGTTGCCGGCCGCAGCGAGCGCCCGGACGGCGATCTCGACGTCGGGCCATTCGTTGACGACGGTGACGGTCCCCCGCTCGAGCCTTTCGAACCCCGTTGCCTTCAACATGTCCTCGATCACGTTCTGGGTGTCACCCTGTTCCACGTTGGCCTCGCCGTGTGAGGCTTCTGACAGCTCGATCACCTTCAAGAAGTACGGCATGAGGCCGAGATGCTCGAACCGGCCCCAGAAGGTCAGGCCGAGCCGCCCTCCGGGGACCAGGACCCGGCGCGCTTCCAGCAGGGCCGCCTCGCAGCCTTTCCAGATCCCGTTGAAGCTGGTGGCCACGTCGAAGGAGGCGTCGGGGAACGGCAGGGCGAACATGTCGCCCACGCAGAAGTCGCCTTCCGGCGTGCGGGCCCGGGCGATGGCCACGAGGCCTTCGGAGGCGTCGATGCCCGAAACGGCTGCGCCGCGCTCACGTGCCAGGTGCGCGGCGAACCCCGACCCGCAGGCGATGTCCAGCAACCGCGTGCCGTCGGCGACGGCGAGCTGGTCGAAGACCGCCCGGTTGGCGGGGCGGGCGTAGGGCTCCAACAGGTACGCCCAGTCGGTGGCCCGAGCTCCCCAGGCCTGCCCCGATTCATGCCAGTCGTGGCTCGTGGTCGCGTCCCGGGCCATGGCCAACCTCCTTAGACGAACGGTCGTACAGTACCACTGTGGACGATCGTCCGTCTAGCCTGGAGCGGGACGGGAGTCGTGAGGGACCGGGAGCGCGTGGCAGGCGAGCAGGGACAGGCAGCCAGGCGAACGAGGGCGCCGGGGGACCGCGCGCGGGCCCGGATCGTGGAGCATGCGGCGCGCCTGGCAACCGTCGAGGGGCTTGAGGGGCTGTCGATCGGCCGGCTGGCGGAGGCCACCGGCGTGCCGAAGAGCAGCGTTCATGCGCTCTTCGGCTCAAAGGAGGAGCTGCAGTTGGCCACCGTCGGCGCGGCGCGGGAGAACTTCGTCGCCGAGGTCGTGGGGCCCACGCTCGCTGCCACCTCGCCGGGCCGTGAGCGGCTCCTCGGGCTGTGCGAGGGGTACCTCTCCTACGTCGAACGGCGGGTCTTCCCGGGGGGCTGCTTCTTCGTCGCCGCATCGGCTGAGGTCGGAGCCCAGCCCGGTCGCGTGCACGACGAGGTCGCCCGCGTCCAGCAGCAGTGGCGCGACCTGCTGCTGCGGGAAGCCCACGCCGCCGCCGACAAGGGCGAGCTGGCCGCCGACGACGAGCCCGCGCAGCTCGCCTTCGAGCTCGGCGTGATCCTCGCCGGGACGGACATCGTTGCCGTCCTCCACGACGACCCCGGTGCCGTCTCCCGTGGTCGGGCCGCGGTGGTGGCCCGCCTCACGGGCTCCCGGAACTGACGAGGACGGGGACCGATCGTCGGTCCCCTGCGCCGGCCCCCCCGGACGCACTGCCCCGCCCGGACTCGTCGCCCCGCCCGGGTGCTACGGGCCGCTGGAGGCCATGGTGGACAGGATGTCCGTCCAGTGCTCGTACCACAGGAAGTGCGTGCCACCCTCCACGAGGTGGAGGCTCGCCCCGGGCACGGCGCCCGCCAGGCGGCGTCCCCAGGCCTCCGGCACGAGTTCGTCCGCCGTGCCCTGCCAGAAGTGGGCGGGCGTGGCGATCTCCCCCGGCTCGAACCCCCAGGGGGCGTCGAAGATCCGGTACTCGTCGAGCATGCCGTCCACGTGGGTGAGCCCCTCGGCGATGGCGGTGGTCACGTCGTGCGCGACGGGCCCGCTGAGGCCGGACTGTTTCGCCAGCACCCGAGGTGCGTGCTCGGCCGTCGCGTGCAGCAGGTGGAAGATCGACCGCTCGAGATGGGGGTGGCCCTCCGAGAGCCGGAGCAGCACCCGGTCGAGGCGGTTCACCTCGTCGGCCATGCCGGGCCACGTGCCGGGCACCGTTCCGGCCACGACGCCGAGCGCGCTCACCCGCTCCTCCAGCGCCCGGGCGCAGGCCATGGCGTAGGGACCCCCCAGGGACCAGCCCATCACGGCGAACCGCTCGATGCCGAGGCGCTCGGTGAGCTCGGCGACGTCGGCCGGCCAGTCGAGCAGGGTGCGGCCGGGCCGGCGGTCCGAGCCGCCGACCCCGGGACGGTCGGGGGCCACCAGGCGCACGCCGCGTGCCGCCGCCACGTCGGCCGCCGGCAGCACGTCGAGGCGGGAGCTGAGGCCCCCGTGGCACGAGACGAGCGGCATGCCGTGCGGGTCGCCGAGGTCGAGGAACTGCACCCGGCGCCCGTCGGTCAGGCGCAGCACGCGGTCGGAGCCGGCACGTCCACGTTCGCTCACGTCCGGATCGTAGGGCCTGCCGGGGAGGCCCCCCGGGAAGCCGGGCTGCCGGGCGACGAAGGTGGTGTTCCGGCCGAACGACTGAGCCGGCCTACCGGCTGTCGATGGCGACCTTCACCGCCCCCGACGCCGCCTGGTCGGCCAGCACGGTGAACGCCTCGCGCCACTGCTCCAGCCGGAAGGTGTGGGTCAGCATCGGCGTGAGGTCGACCCGGCCGGATCCGGCCATGTCGAGGAAGTGCGCGATGCCGTGCTTGCGGACGCCCTCCACCTCCTCGACCCCGAACGCGTTGGAGCCGGTGTACGTGATCTCCTTGCAGTACACCGGGGTGTCCTCCCACCTGGCGGCCCCGTGCATCCCGAGCTTCACCAGGGCGCCGCGGGCCGCCAGGACGCGGCAGCCCACCTCCAGCGTCTCGCCCGCCCCGACGGTGTCGTAGACCACCGCCACGCCGCCGGGGAACGCCATCGGCAGCCCGTCGGCCGGCTGGAGGACGCCGTCCGACCACCGCGCCACCCGCTCGATCAGCTCCAGGCGCGGCTCGTGGGGCACCGTGCTCGCGCCGAACGCCTCGGCCAGCCGGCGCTGCGCCTCGAACCGGGCCACCACCATCACCTCGACCGTCGGGTACAGCGCCCGGAGGACGGCCACGGCGCACTGGCCGAGCGCGCCGGCCCCGTAGACCAGGACCTTGCCGCCCGCCGGCGGCGGGTGCCGGGTGACGGCGTGGAGGGACACGGCGAACGGGTCGGCGAACACGGCCTGCTCGTCCGCCAGGTGGTCCGGCACCTTGAACAGCATCGACTGGTGCGCCGGCATGAGGTCGGCGAACCCCCCGGTGACGTCGGCGCACATGCCGATGTGGATCCCCGGGGCGAACGCGCCCTTCCCGAAGGAGTGGCACTGGCTCAGGTCGCCCGCCTCGCACGCCGGGCAGGCAGGGGACACGCCCCGGGTCACGCAGGTCAGCCACGGGTTGAGGGCCACCCGGTCGCCCGGCGCCAGCCCCTCGGCCTCGGGGCCCACGTCCACCACGTCGGCGACGACCTCGTGGCCCATGACGTGGGGCATGGAGACGAAGTTCTTCATCGGGTTCTGCGCCATGTCCGCGGCGTTGGCCGGGTCGGTCAGGCTGGCGTAGTCCAGGAACACCGCCTTGGACTCCGAGCCGCAGATCCCCACCAGCCGGGGCCTGGTCACCACCCAGTCGGGGCGGAGGAAGCCGGGCTCGTCCACGTC
The DNA here is from genome assembly GCA_050743905.1 of Acidimicrobiales bacterium. Lineage (GTDB taxonomy): Bacteria > Actinomycetota > Acidimicrobiia > Acidimicrobiales > RAAP-2 > JBOGGH01. The sequence continues at coordinate 5,026 of JBOGGH010000015.1, read as the reverse complement.
CACCAGCCGGGTGGGCGTCCGGGCCAGCATCCGCAGGAGGCGGTTGTCCGTCTCGGGGACGGGCTGCACCTCCGGCTTCACGCCGTACATGAGCGCGCGCATTGGCGCATCGTAGGGCACCGCCGGCGAGCGGCCGCCGGGGTGGCCGGAGCACCGGAGCACCGGAGCACCGGACCGCCGCGGCCGACGCCCCGCCGCCGCCGCCGGACCGGGGCCCTCCGCGACCTGCCGGGTACACTGCCCGTCCGGAGGAGAAGGGTGCCATGACCGAGGAAGCGCCGCCGTCGCTCGGCAACGCCGGGGAGCAGCCCGGCATACGCCTCATGCTCGCCGACGTCGACGGGACCCTCGTCACCCAGGACAAGGTCCTCACCGAGCAGGCCGTCGCCGCGGTGCGGCGCCTGCGCCAGGCCGGGGTGCTCTTCGCCGTCACGAGCGGCCGTCCGCCCAGGGGCATGTCGATGCTCGTCGACCCGCTGGAGCTCGAGATCCCCATCGCCGCCTTCAACGGCGGGATCCTGGTCGACCGGGCCATGCACGTGATCGAGCAGCGGGCGGTCCCCGAGCACCTGGTGGTCCCGATCTCGGACCTCATGCGGTCGTTCAACCTGAGCGTCTGGATCTACCGGGGCGCCGACTGGTACGTGCCGGATCCTGACGGCCCCCACGTGGCCCGTGAGACCTGGACCGTCAAGTTCGACCCCAAGGTCATGACGGGCCTCGCCGGGCTCACGGACCGGGTGGCCAAGATCGTGGGGGTGAGCGACGACCACCAGGCCGTGGCCGACGCGTCGGACGCCGCCCGGGAGCGGTTCGGCGAGCACGTGACGGCGGCGGCGTCACAGCCGTACTACCTCGACGTCACGCACCCGGACGCCAACAAGGGCGCGGTGGTTCGGTTCCTCGCCGACCGCTACGGGATCTCCCCCGAGGAGATCGCCACCATCGGCGATATGCCCAACGACGTCCTGATGTTCGCGCGCTCCGGCCTCGGCATCGCCATGGGCAACGCCGACGTCCAGGTCAAGCGGGCGGCGCACCAGGTGACCGGCTCGAACGAGGACGAGGGCTTCGCGGCGGCCGTCGAGCGCTTCGTCCTCCCCCGGGCCGCCGCCGGGAGCGCCTGACCGCCATCCGGCGGACGCCATCCGGCGGACGCCATCCGGCAGGCGCCAGCCACCCGGCCCGCTACGTGGGCGCCGGCGACTCCCGCACTCCGGCCAGCCGGCCGTCCTCGGTGAACGTGCCCACCCCGGCCTCGGCCGCCGCCAGCTCCCCCACGTCGAACAGGCCGCTGCCCACCTCCTCGCCGAGGGCGTGCTCGTCGTGGACGTACCGCTCCCCCCGGAGCCACGAGGCGGCGGCGGCCACCAGCGTGATGCCGGCGGCGAAGTCGAAGGCCAGCCGGAGGCCCTGCTGGAAGGAGGACGAGATGAGCTGCGGGAAGAAGCTGCGCCCGGTGACGTAGGCCTCGCGGGCCGGGCCCAGGGCCGCCAACACCTGGTGCGGTACCTCCGTCCGGATGGGGTTGAAGCCCAGGAAGGCGGCGAAGAGCGACCCGATCGGCGGGAGGTGGGCCACCTTCTCGGCCGCGCCGGCCGGCATGCCCTGGGCAACGAGCCCCTGGGAGAGGTGCCCGGGCAGCGAGGAGGCCAGGCCGAGGGTGACGATGGAGAAGAAGATCCCGATCGAGAGCACCTGGGCCGAGTTCATGAAGGTGCCGTTCATGCCGGCCCCGGCCCCCCGGGCGTCGGGGGGCAGGCTGTTCATCACCGCCGTCTGGTTGGGGGTGAAGAACATCCCGGCCGAGACCGAGAAGGCGAAGAGGATGGCGGCGAACTCGATGTAGTCGAAGTTCATGGGCAGCGCCTCGAGCAGCAGGTAGCAGGCGGCGGATCCGAGGAGGCCCAGGGTGGCGATCCAGCGGGCGCCGTAGCGGTCGGCCAGGATCCCCGAGATCGGCCCCGAGATGAGGAACCCGAGGGTGAGGGGGACCAGGGCGATCCCGGCCCACAGCGGGGTCCTGGCGAAGCTGTAGCCGTGCTGGGGCAGCCAGATCCCCTGTAGCCAGATGATGAGCATGAACTGGATGCCACCCCGCCCGATGGCCGCCAGCAGGGTGGCGGTCGCCCCGGCGGCGAACGACCGGATGCGGAACAGCTCCAGCCGGAACATCGGGTTGGCCACCCGCAGCTCGATCACCACGAACGCGCACAGCACGGCCAGCCCGCCGAACACCGTGGCGAGCACGAACGGGCTCGTCCAGCCCATCGTGTGGCCGCCGTACGGGAGGAGGCCGTAGACCAGGCCGATCAGCACCGCGGTGAGCCCTACGGCGAAGGTGGCGTTGCCCCACCAGTCGATGGTGGTGCGGATCCGCACCCCGTTGTCCCGGAGCTTCAGGTACGCCCACACCGTGCCGAACAGGCCGAACGGCACGGAGACCAGGAACACCAGGCGCCACTCGACCGGGGCCAGGAGCCCGCCCAGGATCAGCCCGATGAACGACCCGGTCACCAGGGCGACGCCGTTGATGCCCATCGCCTTCCCCCGCTCGTCGGCCGGGAAGGCGTCGGTGAGGATGGCGCTGCCGTTGGCGAAGAGGAACGCCCCGCCCACCCCCTGGCCGATCCGCATCACGATGATCCACAACGCGCCGGCGTCCCCGGTCAGCCAGGTCACCGACAGCAGGATCGAGAACACGGTGAAGACGGCGAAGCCGAGGTTGTACATGCGCACCCGGCCGTACATGTCGCCCACCCGGCCGAGGCTGACCACCAGCACCGCCGTCACCAGCAGGAACCCCATGAAGGTCCACAGGAAGTAGGAGGTGTTGCCGGGGGCGAGCGGCTGCAGGTGGATGCCCCGGAAGATGTCCGGCAGCGAGATCAGCAGGATCGACTGGTTGACGGTGACCATGAGGATCCCGAGCGTGGTGTTGGAGAGCGCGATCCACTTGTACCGGTCGCCCGGGTTGGCGGCCGGCGCGTCGACCGTGGGGGCTGCGGTCACCGTCCACTCCTCGTCCTGATCCGGGGATCGGTCCCCGGTTCCGGCGGCCACCGTAACAGAAGCGGGGACTGCTCCCCGATCTGGCCTAGGCTGGTGCCGTGAGCACCACGGGAGCGGTGACGCTGCGCTCCGATGCCGCCCGGAACCGCGAGGCGCTGGTGGCGGCGGCCAGGGCCACGTTCGGCCAGCGGGGCCTGGACGCGCCCCTGGACGACATCGCCCGGACGGCCGGCACCGGCAACGCCACCCTGTACCGCCACTTCCCCACCCGCTGCGATCTGGTGGCCGCGGTGTTCGCCGACACCCTGCGCGAGGTGGTGGACGCGTGCGCACGGGCGATGGCCAACCCGGACCCCTGGGAGGCGTTCCGTGGCCACGTCACGTTCCTCTGCGAGCTGCAGGCGAACGACCGCGGCCTGGCCGACCTCCTGACGGCGCGGGTGACCGGCGCCCCGGCGCTCGAGCGGCTACGCGAGCGCGCCCACCAGGGGCTCCGGCTCATCGCCGAGCGGGCCAAGGCGTCCGGCGCGCTCCGCCCCGACTTCGAGCCGGAGGATCTCGCCCTGCTGCTCATGGCCAACGCCGGGCTCATCCACCGGACCGCCGCCCGGGCGCCCATCGCCTGGCGGCGCCACCTGGGCTACGTGCTGGACGGCCTCCACCGCGGCGCCGCACGCACCGAGGCGCCGCCGTCGCCCGGCCTGCGCGCCGTCCGGCTGGCCATGGTGGACCAGGCCGCCCAGTTCGGCTGTCGCTGACCCCGGCGCGCGCCCCCGCCCTCAGCGCCCCGAGGCCAGCAGCTCCCGGACGCGCACCCGGCCCCCGGTACGCAGGACGGCGCGGCGGTAGATGCCCGCCGCCAGGCGCGCCACCACCACGGTGCAGGCGATGCTCAGGAGCACAGCGAACAGGAACCCCCACCAGGTGGCCGTCCCGGCCGCCACGAGGACCGGCATGGCGAACGGGGCGGTGGGCGGGAGGTAGGCGAGCACCTGGATCAGCAGCGACGGGTGCGAGGTGCTGGCGGCGGTGAGGGCCACGATGTAGCCCACGATGATGGGCAGGCTGAGCGGGAGGGCGAGGCTCTGGATCTGGTCCTGGCGCTCGGCCATGGAGCCGGCGGCGGCGTAGACCCAGCAGTAGAAGGCGTACCCGAGCACGAGCCAGACGAGGGTCGCCACCACCACCAGCGGCGCCGTCCCGTGCAGCAGGTCCGAGCCCACCACCTCGGCCACGATCAGGGCCGTCGCCACCACCAGGCCGGCCTGCAGCAAGGCGAGGAGGCCGATGCCGAGGACCTTGCCCGTCAGGAGCTGCACGGGGCGGACCGTGGCCAGGAGCACCTCCACCACCCGGCTGGACTTCTCCTCCATCACGCCCATCAGGGTCCAGGTGTTGTACTGCGTCAGCATCACGAAGGTGAGGATCAGGCCGATCACCGAGGTGGCGATCGCCGTGCCGTTCTTCTTCGGCGTCAGGCTGGTGACCGGCACCGGCTCGGCCCCGGCGATGGCCGACTCCTGGGCGGGCGACAGGTGGGCGGCGGCGAAGGCGTTGGCGGCGCCCAGGGTGGTGGCGATCGAGCGCGCCGTCCGGGCGAGGGTTGTGGCGTCGCCGGAGCCGAGGGGTGTCTTCGTCAGCACGGACCGGTTGCCGTCGACCACCAGGTCCACCCGGCCGGCCTGCAGGGCGGCGCGTGCCTGGTCGATCCCCGGCTCGGTGACGAGCTTGGGACGGGCTCCGGCGCTGTCGGCCGCCCGGACCACCTCGTGCTGCAGGGCCGGGGAGAGTGTCCCGGCCACGCCGATCCTCGTGGTGCCCGGTCCGGAGTGGATGGTGGGGATGACGATCGCCGCCGCCACCACGGCCAGGAGGACCAGCGTCACGCCCTTGAAGAGCCGGCCGCGGAGCCGCTCGTGGATCTCGCGCCTCGCCACGAGGCCGGCCGCGCCGAGCACCGGCCCCCGCCGGCCCGCCGGTGCCGGTGCCGGTGTCCCCGGGCGCGGCGACCGGC
>JBOGGH010000014.1:0-17310 GCA_050743905.1 Acidimicrobiales bacterium | reverse complement strand
GTGGGGGTAGCGGTCATCCCCACGATCGGCTGGTTCAGCGGCTGCCCCCCCATGGAGCCGTAGAAGTGGGCCGTCCCGAAGCTGAAGAGCCCGCCGTCGCTGGCCACCTCCCAGTAGCCCTGGCCTGTGGGCATCGGCGTCATCCCCACGATGGGCTGGTTCAGCGGCTGCCCCCCCATGGAGCCGTAGAACTGGGCGGTCCCGAAGCTGAAGAGCCCGCCGTCGCTGGCCACCTCCCAGTAGCCCTGCGAGGGTCTCGGCTTGCTGGGTGTGGACGGTGTGGTGCCGCCGCCACCGCCACCGCTGCCCCCTCCGCCTCCGCCGCTCGACGTCGGGACCACGGGGTTGGAGGGTGTGGACGCCGGCCCGAGGCCGTAGCTGGTCTCGGCCTGCACCGTGAAGGTGTACGTGGTGCCGGCGGCCAGCCCGGTCACCGTGCAGGAGCGGGTGCCCTTGGTGGTGCAGGTCGCGCCGCCGGGGCTCGCCGTGACGGCGTAGCCCACGATGGCTGTGGTGACCACCGCCGGCGGTGTCCATGTCACCTTGGCCGACTCCTTGCCGGCGGTCGCCGTCACGTCCAGGGGCTTCCCCGGCGGCTGCCACGGGACGACGGCGTTGGAGCGGCTCGAGAACGGGCCGAAGCCGTTGTCGTTCCTGGCCTGGACCCGGAAGGTGTAGGTGGACCCGTCGGTGAGGCCCGGCACCGTGCAGGACAGCGTCCCTGTGGTGGTGCACGTGAGGTGGGTTGTCTGTGTGCTCACCACCTGGTAGCCGAGCACCGGGTCGCCGGTGGTCACCGAGGCCGCCCAGGTGACGAGGGCGGTGCTGTTACCCGCCGTCGCCGCCGCGTCGGTGGGGGCCGCGGGCAGTGTCTCGGGCTCGACCGGTGTCGACGGTGTGGAGACCGGGCCCGTGCCCCGGAGGTTCTGGGCCACCACCGTGAAGGTGTACGAGGTGCCGTCCTTCAGGCCGGTCACCGTGCATGTGGTGGCGCCGGTGGTGGTGCACTGCTGTGCTGTGGGCAAGCTGGTCACCGTGTACGTGGTGACCGTCGCGCCGCCGTCCGGGGCGGCGTTCCAGAACACCTGGGCCTCGTGGTTGCCGGCCACCGCCCGCACCCCGCTCGGGGGCCCCGGGACGGTCGAGGGCACGAGGGGCTCGGGGGCCTGCGTGGCCGGACCGGTGCCCTTCGGGTTCACGGCGGCCACCGTGACCACGTAGCTTGTCCCGTTCACGAGCCCGGAGAGGGTGGTGGTGGTGGCTGTGGGCGGCAGTGTGGCCTTGGCCTTCACCGCTGACCCGAGCTTGGCCTCCACCACGTAGCCGGTGACGGCCAGGCCGCCGTCTGTGCGCGGTGTCAGCGACTGCCAGGTCACCGAGACCGACTGGTTTGTGGACGTGGCCGTTGAGATCACCGGCCCGCTGAGGGGTGCCGACAGCGGGGTGACGGCGTTGGACGGTGTGGACGGCGGGCCTGTGCCCGGCTGCCCGTTCTTGGCCGTCACCCGGAACACGTACGCCGTCCCGTCGGTCAGCCCGGTGACTGTGCACTTGAACGGTGTTGTCGCGGTGGCTGTGACCACCGGGACCGTGCAGGTCCCCCCGGCCGGTGTGCTGGTCACCGTGTAGGAGACGATCGGTGTGCCGTTGGGTGTGGCCGCCTTCCAGGTGACCCTCGCCGTGCCCGACGACGTGGTGGTGGCCTTCACTGTCACCGGCGCGGTGGGGAGCTTGGACGGGGTGGCCGGGTTGGACGCCAGGGAGGACGGACCGAGGCCGGTGGCGTTGGTGGCCCGGACCCGGAAGGTGTACGCGGTCCCGTTGGCCAGCCCGGCCACGGTGCAGGTCAGGGCACCGGAGGTGGTGCACGTCTTGCCGCTGGGCAGGCTCGTCACCGTGTACCCGGTGATCGAGGATCCGCCGTCTGCGGTCGGGGCGTGCCAGGCGACGGTGACGGAGCCCACGTGGGCCGTGGCCACCACGTCGGTGGGCGGGCCGGGGTAGGTGGACGGGGTCACCGCCTTGGTGAGTGTCGATGTGGGACCTGTCCCCCGCCCGTTGGTGGCCACCACGGCAAACCGGTAGGGCGTGCCGTTGGCCAGTGTCCCGACCGTGCATGTACGGCCGGCCCCCGACGTGGCCGTGCAGCCGAACGACCCTGTGGTGCTGGTGACGGTGTAGCGGGTGACCGGTGTGCCGTTGGCTGTGGCCGGTGTCCAGATCACCACCGCCGAGCCGTTCCCCGGGTCCGCCACGGGGTTGCGCGGGGGCCCGGGCTTGGTGGAGGGGACGAGCGTCAAGGGTGTGGCTGTGGGGCCAAAGCCGGCGCCGTTCCTGGCCGTCACCGTGACCAGGTAGGGCGAGCCGTTTGTCAGCCCGGTGACGGTGGCGCTGGTGGCTGTGGCGCCGGCCTTGGCTGTGGTGGTCTTGGTGGGTGTGACGCGGGTGGCCTTGACCTCGTACTGGGTGACCGCCTGGCCGCCGTCTGTGGCCGCCGGCAGCGGTGTCCACGAGAGGGTGACCGAGCGGTCTGTGGAGGACGATGTGCCGACCCTGATCCTCGGCGCGCCGGTGGGCTTCCCGTAGGGCACGGCGCTGTCCGGTGTCGACGGTGTGCCGGTGCCGATCACGTTGGTGGCCCGGACCCGGAATGTGTAGGTGGTGCCGTTGGCCAGTGTGGTCACTGTGCAGCTCGGCCGTGTGCTGCTCGACGTGGTGGTGCAGACGTTCCCTGTGGGCGTGCTGGTCACCGTGTAGCTGGTGATCGGCTGGCCGCCTGTTGTGGGCTTGGCCCAGGTCACCCTCACCTTCTCGTCACCGGCCGACACGGCGGTGATCACCGGGGCCGCAGGGACGGTGGCCGGGGTGACCACGTTGGAGCTGGACGAGCGCGGTCCCTGCCCGTAGCCGTTGACGGCCCGCACCCGGAAGGCGTCCGGCCGGCCGTTGGTGAGGCCGGTCACCGTGCAGGACAGGGTGCCCGTAGTGGTGCACGTCTCGACTGTGGTGGCGCTTGTGACCACGTAGCGGGTGATCGGGCTGCCGTGTGTCTCGGCGGACGCGCTCCACGTCACCCCGGCCGACCGGTCGTGGGGGGTGGCGGTGACGGAGCCGGGGGCCGAGGGCACCGGGGCAGGCGTGACGGCGTTGGTGGTGGCCGACGGTGTGCCGGGCCCGTGGCCGTTGGTGGCAGTGACCGTGAAGCTGTAGGAGACGCCGTTGGTGAGGCCCGTGACGTAGCAGATGTTGGCGGTGGCCGTGACGCTTGTGCAGGTGTGGTGGCCTGTGGTGCTGGTGACGGTGTAGTGGGTGATCGGTGTGCCGTTGTCGGCGTCGTTGACGATGATAGGTGTGGAGCCGTCCACTGTGTTCAGCGGGTCGTACCATGTGACCTCGGCCGAGCTTGTGGCGGTTGTGGCGTGCACCTCCACCGGCGCCGCCGGTGCCGAGGAGAGGGTGATTGTGCCGGCCGACGACGCCGGCCCCTTGCCCTGTGTGTTCTCGGCGGCCACCGTCACCTTGAGCGGTGCGCCGTAGGGGAGGCCGGTGACTGTCCCCGACAGGTAGGTTGTGCTGCCGGCCGGCACGGTGACTGTGCGGCTCACCGTGGCCGTTGTGACGGCCTTCCCGGAGACGTGGACGAGGTAGCTGGTGATCGCGCTGCCGCCGTCGTCGGCTGTGGGCACCCTCGTCCAGAAGACGGTCAGCGTTGTGCCCGCCGAGCTCATGCCTGTGATCCCCGGCCCCGCCGTGGGGGCGGACGCCGGGACCACCGTGCCCGACGGGCTCGACGGGGGGCCGGCGCCGTCGGCGTTGCTGGCCGTCACGGTGAAGGTGTAGGGCTGGCCGTTGACCAGGCCGGTCACCGTGCAGGTGTGGCCCGTGGTGGTGCACGTCTTGACCGGGAGCGTCTTGTTGGTGCTGGAGCTGGTGACGGTGTAGCCGGTGATCGCCGACCCGTTTGTGGCCGGCGGTGTCCAGGTGACCTTGGCCCGGGCGTTCCCCGGTGTGGCCGTGACGCCGGTGGGGGCGTCGGGCACGGTGGACGGGATCACGTCCGTGGTGGCGTCCGAGGAGGGGCCGATGCCCACGCTGTTGGTGGCCCGGACCCGGAAGGTGTAGGTGGTGCCGTTGGTGAGGCCGGGGACTGTGCACGTGAGCGCGCCGCCCGTGCTGCAGGTGGCCCCTCCCGGCGTGGCCGTCACCGTGTACCCGGTGACCGTCTTGCCGTTGCCTGTGGCCGCCGTCCATGTGACCTGGGCCGCGCCGTCCTTGCCCTTGCCCACCACTGTGGCCGGGGCGTCTGGCACTGTTGTGGGCCGCACGGTGTTCGAGGCCGCCGAGGGTGTGCTCGGGCCGCGTGTGTTGGTGGCGGTGACCTGGAAGCTGTATGTCGTGCCGTTGGTGAGGCCCGCTACGGTGCATGTGAGCCCGCCGGTCGTGGCGCAGTCGTAGTCGCCTGTTGTACTGGTCACCGTGTAGCGGGTGATCTTTGTGCCGTTGGCTGTCGACGGTGTCCACAGCACGAGCGCAGCACCGTCCGCCGCCTGGGCGGTCACGTTGGCCGGCTTGCCGGGCACGGCGGACGGGACGACCTCGCCGGAGGTGGCCGGGGGCCCTGTGCCGGCGCTGTTGAAGGCGGCGACGGTGAGCCGGTACGACGTGCCGTTGACCAGTGTGCCGACCGTGCCACTGGTGGCTGTGGCCCCCACGGTGGCCGTCTTCTTGACCTTTGTGTCGACCTCGGCCTGCAGCGTGTAGCCGGTGATCGGCGCGCCGCCGTCGTCGCTTCCCGGCACCGGGTGCCACGTGGCGGTGATCTCCTGGTTGCCGGCGGTGACTGTGGTGATGGTGGGTGCCGCAGTCGGCGGCGAGGCCGGGGTCACCGGCGACGACGGTGTGGACGGCGGGCTTGTGCCGTACCCGTTGGTGGCGATCACCGTGAAGGTGTAGGCGGTCCCGTTGGTGAGGGCGCTGACTGTGCAGTGGAGGGCGCCGGTCGATGTGCACGTCTTCAGTGTCGGCTCGCTCGTGACGGTGTACCTGGTGATTGTGGAACCGTTGTCCGGCGGTGCGGACCACGTGACCTTGGCGGTGGCGTTGCCAGCGGTGGCATGGATCGCGGTGGGCGGGCCGGGCACCGTCACCGGGGTTACCGGCGCCGACGGTGTGGATGTGGGGCCGGTGCCCTGGCCGTTGGTGGCCTTCACGGTGAACGTGTACGTGTCCCCGTTGGCCAGGCCTGTGACGGTGCAGGTGAGCGCCCCCGTGGTGGTGCAGGTCTTCGCTGTGGGTGCGCTGGTCACCGTGTAGCCGGAGATGGGCGAGCCGTGTGTGGGCGCCGCCTTCCACGTGACGGTGGCCGAGCCGGCGTGGGCGGCGGCCGCCACTGTGGTGGGCTTGCCCGGCACCGACGCTGTGGCCGCGCCGCCGGTCCCCACGCCGGCGGCCTGCACGGCCAGCGTGGCCAGCGCCACCGTGCCGGCCACGCCGAGCCTCCACAGGGACACCTTCCGGCCGCGCCGTCCCGCACCCATCCTCGACACGTCCCCCATCGCCCCTCGCTTTCGGCTCGACGATTGTTGCATCAAGCTATCAGTCGGGTCGGCCCGGTCATTGGTCGTGCGGCCGCCGTCACTTCCCCGTCACATCCCGGCAACGCGCCGGCGCCGAGTAACCTCTCGGCGCATGACCCAGCCGAGCTTCGTGCCGATCACCGAGGCGGACCAGGTGCGCGCCGCACGTCGGTTGCACGTCCCCGGGCCGTGGTCGCCGGACCGGCCGGCGGAGATCCGGGTGCCGGTGCGGCGGCACGGCCGGATGATGGGCACGCCCGGGCCGGACCAGGGCTTCGCCCTGCGGCTCGCACGGCGCTTCGAGGACCGGCTGCACCTGACGGCGGGAGAGCACGCCGAGGACGTCCTCGCCGGCGCGTCACTGCTCGCCTCCCGCCGGGCCGGGCTCTTCGGGCGTGCCCCCAGCGTGCACGACCTGGTGGCGGCCCTCTCGCTCTGGGGCTTCCTGGGGGATGCGCCACCCGAGCTGGTGGCCGCCCGGAAGGCCGCGTTCCAGGGTGCTGCCCACGACTACGACGTCCAGCGGGCGCTGGTGGACTCGGTGCCCGAGGCCTCGTTGCGCCTGGCGCCCGACGAAGTGGGGAACCAAGTGGGGGGCGAGGGGTGGCGCACGCTCGTCGGGGTGCTGGTGTCCGAGGCGACCCCTGCGCCAGCCTGAGCGACCGGGCGGGCGGGCGCCCGCGGCGGAGATCGAGCGGCTGGAGATCGACGCCAACGGCCTGACGTTCACCGCCCGCGCCGCCGGCCCGCACGACGGCCGGCCGGTGGTCCTCCTGCACGGGTTCCCGCAGTCCTCGTGGTCGTGGCGCCGCCAGCTCGTGCGCCTCGCCGGCGCCGGCTACCGGGCGGTCGCCCCGGACCAGCGCGGGTACTGCCCGGGCGCCCGCCCGGCGGCGGTGGCCGAGTACGCGGTGCCCCGCCTGGTGGCGGACGTGCTGGCCGTCGCCGACACCATGGAGATGCCGACCTTCGACCTGGTGGGCCACGACTGGGGCGGCATGCTGGCCTGGGTGGTGGGCGCCCGGCACCCTGAGCGGGTCCGGAGCCTGACCGTGGTCTCCACCCCGCACCCGGAGGCCCTGCGGGACGCCCTGCTCGGCGGCGACCGCGACCAGGCGGAGCGGAGCGGCTACCTCGCGCTGTTCCAGAGGGCCGAGGAGCCCGAGCGCCTGCTCCTGGGTGAGGACGGCGCCGGGGACGGGCTACGGCAGATGTTCGCCTCGACCGGGCTCGACCCGGTGCTGGCCGAGGAGTACGTGGCGCTCATGGTGCAGCCTGGCGCGCTCACCGCCGCCCTCGACTGGTACCGGGCGATGGACCCGGCCGACGTGGACGCGCTGCCCCCGGTGATCGTGCCCACCCTCTACGTCTGGTCCACCGGCGACGCCGCCCTCGGCCGGGTGGCGGCGGAGTCCACGGCGGAGCGGGTGGCCGGGCGGTACCGGTTCGAGGTGCTGGACGGCGTCAGCCACTGGATCCCCGAGGCGGCGCCGGACGACCTCAACCGCCTGCTCCTGGAGCACCTGGCCTCGGTGTAGCGCCGGCGGCAGGCGCCGGCGGACGCCGCCGGACGTCCCGCTCGCGCTCTGCGAGAATGGCCGCATGGACGCAGCCCCCTTCTCGCTCACCGACACCCAGCGGCAGTTCCGCGACACGATGCGCCAGTTCTGCGAGGAGCGCGTGGCGCCCAACGCGGCCCAGGCCGACCGCGACGCCGAGTACCCGTGGCGGTCGTTCGAGGCGTGCCGGGACATGGAGCTCCCGGCGCTGGGCATCCCCGAGGCGTACGGGGGCGCCGGCGCCGACCACGTGACCCAGGCCGTCGCCGTGGAGGAGCTGGCCCGCGTGTGCGCCGCCACCTCGGTCACGCTGCTCATCTCGAAGCTGGGGATGATGCCCCTCATGAACTGGGGGTCCGAGGAGCTCCAGCGCCGGTACGTGCCACGGGTGGCCTCCGGCGAGGCGCAGGCGAGCTACTGCCTGTCGGAGGCGGACGCCGGGAGCGACGTGGCGGCGATGCGCTGCCGGGCGGTGCGCGACGGTGACTCCTACGTCCTCACCGGCTCCAAGTACTGGATCACCAACGCCGGCATCTCGGACACCTACACCGTGTTCGCCAAGACGGACCCGGACGCCGGCCACCGTGGCGTCTCCTGCTTCCTGGTCGAGGCCGACTGGGGGGTGAAGGTGGCGAAGCACGAGGACAAGATGGGCCTGCGGGGCAGCCCCACCGGCGAGATCGTGCTGGACGAGGTGCGGGTGCCGGCTGCCAACCTCGTGGGCCAGGAGGGGAAGGGGTTCCAGATCGCCATGCACACCCTCGACCGCAGCCGGCCGGCCATCGGCGCCCAGGCGGTGGGGATAGCCCAGGGGGCCATCGACGCCGCCGCGGCCTACATGAAGCAGCGCAAGGCCTTCGGCGGCACCATCGCCGACCTGCAGGGCCTCCGGTTCATGCTGGCCGACATGGCCATAAGGACCGAGGCGGCCCGCACCCTCGTCTACCGGGCCTGCGGCCTGGTGGACCACGACCCCGCCGGCGACCTCACCCGCATGGGGGCCATGGCCAAGTGCTTCGCCTCCGACACGGCGATGGCGGTGACCACCGACGCCGTCCAGCTCCTCGGCGGCTACGGCTACACCAAGGACTTCCCGGTGGAGCGGTTCATGCGGGACGCCAAGATCACCCAGATCTACGAGGGGACCAACCAGGTCCAGCGGGTGGTGGTGGCCAAGCAGCTCCTCGGCTAGCCCCGCACTCTGGGTAGCGGCGTCCCTTGCGGCTCTCGACCAGGGTGATGCCCTACGATCGGACGTGTGGGCTTCCGGGCGGCGTCGTGACGTTGTCGGACGAGGAGATCGAAGGACTGGTCGTCTCGGGTGAGGGAGACCGGGTCGAGTGTAAGGAGTCATTGGCCGATCGGGACAAGATCTGTGAGGCGATCTGTGCATTCGCCAACGACCTCCCCCGGCACGGGCTGCCGGGGATCGTGGTAGTCGGGATCGACAACCGGGGCAAGCCCATCGGCATGGACGTGACTGACCGGCTCCTGCAGGGTTTGGCCAGCTTCCGTGACAATGGGCATATCCTGCCGTTCCCATCCATGTCGGTGGAGAAGCGTCGCTTCCGGGGCATGGAGGTAGCAGTGGCGATTGTGGAACCGTCGAGCAGCCCGCCGGTGCAGTTTCGAGGCCGTACCTGGATCCGCGTGGGTTCCCGGCGAGCGATCGCCACGCCGGAGGAGGAGATGCAGCTCGTCGAGCGGCGCCGGCAGGCCAACCTGCCGTTCGACGCCCAGCCTCTCGCCTCGGCGGAGATCGACGACCTCGACGTCGAGGGCTTCACGCAGGAGCTGCTTCCGCAACTCGTGGCGCCGGACGTCGCCGCCGCCAACCGGCGGAGCCGCGAACTGCAGCTCGGTGCGCTGCGGTTCACCGACCCCGATGGGAGAGCGACGCCGACGGGTGTGCTGTTCGCCGGCATCGATCCGCTCGCCCACCTGCCGGGCGCGTACGTCCAGTTCCTGCGGTTCGACGGGACGGGCTTGGCCGATCCGGTGCGGAGCGAGCACCGGATCACCGGGGTGCTGCCCCAGGTGGTGCTGGAGCTGGAGGAGGTGCTCCGCGCCAACATCGAGACGACCGTGGTGTTCGCCGGCCAGCCGACGGAGACGAGGCGGGCATCAGTGCCGTTCGACGCGCTTCAGCAGCTCACCCGCAATGCACTGATGCACCGCTCGTACCAGGGGACCAACGCTCCGATCCGGATCTCCTGGTTCGACGATCGTGTGGAGATCCAGTCCCCGGGTGGGCCGTTCGGGCAGGTGACGGTCGAGAACTTCGGCACGCCCGGGATCGTCGATTACCGGAACCCGACGATCGCCGGCGTGCTCCACCAGCTCGGCTATGTGCAGCGGTTCGGTGTGGGGATCGAGATCGCCCGGCAGCGGCTCGAAGCGAACGGCAATCCGCCGCTCGACCTCGAGGCCACGCCTACCGCTGTCAACGCCACCGTCAGGATCGTCCTGTGACCCCCGTCGTCGCCTTCTTCAACAACAAGGGGGGTGTGGGCAAGACGACGCTCGTCTACCACCTGGCATGGATGATGGCTGAGCTTGGCATCCCGGTGCTGGCGGTGGATCTCGACCCTCAGGCCAATCTGACCTCGGTACTGCTCGACGAGGAGCGCGTCGAGCGCCTTTGGGGTGACGACGAGCGCTGCAGCGTCTACGGCTCGCTCGCCCCCCTCCTGGAAGGGGAAGGCGGGGTGGCGATGCCGCACGTGGAGGAGATCGATCCCAACCTTCGCTTGGTGCCTGGCGACCTGTTGCTGTCCGGCGCCGAACAGGAGCTGTCCGCCCAGTGGCCCAATGCCGGCGACGGTCAGCTCCGAGCCTTCCGCGTCGAGTCCGCCTTCGCCCAGGTGACTCGCCTGGCCGTAGAGAGCACCGGAGCGCAGGTGGTGCTGGTGGACGTCGGCCCCAACCTGGGTGCCATCAACCGTGCGGCGATGGTCGCTTCGGATCAGGTGGTCGTACCGTTGGCCCCCGACCTCTACTCACTGCAGGGCCTCCGGAACCTCGGCCCCACCCTGGTGCGTTGGCGTAGGGAATGGGGGGAGCGGAAGGGGAAGAACCCCCGGCCCGGGGAGTGGCTTCCAGCCGGCGAGATGCAGCCGGTCGGGTACGTAGTACTGCAGCACAGCGTGCGGATGGACCGTGCCGTCGGCGCCTACGACCGCTGGATGCGGCGTGTGCCGGCGGAGTACCGGACGTCGGTCTTGCAAGTGGACGCCGCCGATGCGCCACCGGTCGTCGACGACCCGGAGTGCCTCGGCCTGGTCAAGCACTACCACAGCCTCATCCCCATGGCGCAGGAAGCCCGAAAACCGGTCTTCCTGCTCCGCTCGGCCGATGGTGCCATCGGCGCACACCAGCAGGCGGTGCAGGCGGCGCACCGGCACTTTCGAGATCTGGCGGTCCACATCCTGGATCGCATCGGGTCGGGAGGCTTGGCGGGGGACGGATCACGGTTGGTGGAGTCCTCATGACGGATGGGATCGCGGCGACTGACCCGGTCATCCCGCAGTACCACGAGCTGATGTGGCCGGTGCTCCAAGCCGTCATCGAGTTGGGAGGCTCGGCCACGGTGCGGGAGGTGGACGAGCAGGTCGTCGCCGCGGAGGGTTTTTCGGAGGAGCAGCAGGCGGTGGCGCACGGCGACGGGCGTATGTCCGAGCTGAAGTACCGGCTCCACTGGGCACGCACCCACCTCAAGGGCATCAACGCTCTGGAGAACTCCACCCGTGGCGTCTGGTCGGTCACCGAGCACGGACGCGCGATGTCCGAGGACCAGATGCACGCAGAGACGAGAGCGTACCGAGCGGAGCTCCGAGCGAGGCGGATGGCGACGAGCCAGGTCAGGCGGGCCGACGGCACAGATCGCGACGACGAGCGTGGCGACGCGTCCTGGAAGGACTTGCTCGTTGCTCGGTTGCTCGGCATCTCGCCTGAAGGGTTCGAACGGCTTGCCCAGCGCATCCTCCGTGAGGCCGGATTCGTGAACGTCACCGTGACTGGGAGGAGCGGGGACGGTGGGATCGATGGCGTGGGCACCTATCGGCTGTCCCTCGTGTCGTTCCCGGTCTATTTCCAGTGCAAGCGCTATCGCGGCAGCGTGACCGCCGGGGCCGTCCGAGACTTCCGGGGAGCGATGGCAGGTCGGGGAGAGAAGGGGTTGCTCATCACGACCGGTTCGTTCACTCGGGACGCTACGAACGAAGCCACTCGTGACGGCGCCCCGCCGGTCGAGCTGATCGACGGCGATCAACTCTGCAACCTGCTCCGTGAGTACGGCTTGGGGGTGGACGTCAGGCAGCGCGTCGAGGAGGACGTGATCGTCATCCCAGGGTTCTTCGACGAGTACAACTGATGCCCGCAGCTCGGCTGAACGACAACCCGCGACGCACGCAGCTCGTTCCGCCGCTGATCGCCTTCGTCCGGGCACGGCCTTGCGACCCCACGTTCGCTGATAGGATCTAGAACAGGTTCTACACGGAGCGGACGGCCTGTGGCCGCCGCCACCAGAGGGAGGACGCAGATGGCCCAACCGGTGATCGTCGACGCCGTCCGCACCCCGATCGGCAAGCGCAACGGCTGGCTCTCGGGCCTCCGTGCGGCCGACGTGCTCGGGGCGGCGCAGGTGGAGGTGGTGAAGCGGTCGGGCATCGACCCCTCCATGGTGGAGCAGGTGGTGGGGGGCTGCGTCACCCAGGCCGGCGAGCAGGGCTTCAACGTGGCCCGCACGGCCTGGCTGTTGGCCGGGCTGCCGTACGAGGTGGCCGCCACCACCGTGGACTGCCAGTGCGGCTCCTCGCAGCAGGCCAACCACTTTGTGGCCAACCTCATCGCCGCCGGGGCCATCGACGTGGGTATCGGCTGCGGCGTGGAGACCATGAGCCGGATCCCGCTCGGTGCCAACGCCGCCGCCCCCGGCGTAGGCCGGGCCATCCCCGAGGACCTCCCCTACGACATGCCCGACCAGTTCACGGCGGCCGAGCGCATCGCCGAGAAGTACGGCATCACCCGGGAGGACGTGGACTGGCTGGGCCTCGAGTCGCAGCGCAAGGCGGCGGTAGCGGTGGCCGAGGACCGGTTCGCCCGGGAGATCGTCCCGGTGGAGGCCCCGGTGGTGGGCGAGGAGGGCCCGCGGGGCGAGCACTCGGGCGAGCGCCTGGTGGTCACGAAGGACCAGGGCCCGCGGGACACCACCGCCGAGGGCCTGGCCAAGCTGAAGCCGGTGCTGCCCGACGGGATGCACACCGCCGGGAACTCGTCGCAGATCTCGGACGGCGCGGCTGCCGTGCTCTGGATGTCCGAGGAGCGGGCCAGGGCCGAGGGCCTCCGGCCGCGGGCGCGGATCGTGGCCCAGGCGCTGGTGGGCTCCGACCCCTATTACCACCTCGACGGGCCGATCGCCGCCACCGCCCGGGTCCTGGAGCGGGCCGGGATGGCCGTGGGCGACGTCGACCTCTTCGAGGTGAACGAGGCCTTCGCCTCGGTGGTGCTGAGCTGGGGCCGGAGCCACGACGTCGACTGGGACAAGGTCAACGTGAACGGCGGCGCCATCGCCCTGGGCCACCCGGTGGGGGCCACCGGCAGCCGGTTGCTGACCACGGTCCTCCACGAGCTGGAGCGGCGGGACGCCTCGGTCGGCCTCGTGTCCATGTGCTGCGGGGGCGCGCTGGCCACCGGCACCATCGTCGAGCGCCTGTAGGCCGGCCGTCGTGACGAGCACGGAGCACCTGACCTTCGAGCGGCACGGCCATACGGCCGTGGTGACCATGAACCGCCCGGAGGCCAAGAACGCCCTCAGCCTCCCCATGCTGGTCGGCATGGCCGACGCCTGGGTGGAGATCGACGGGAACGACGACATCCGCTGCGCCGTCCTCACCGGCGCCGGCGGCACTTTCTGCACCGGCATGGACCTGAAGGCCGTCGGCGGCGCCGACGCCGAGCAGTACCAGCACCGCATGGCCGACGATCCCGACCTGCACTGGAAGGCGCTGCTCCGCCACTACACCCTGAAGAAGCCGCTGATCGCCGCGGTGGAGGGCTGGGCGGTGGCCGGCGGGACGGAGATCCTGCAGGCCACCGACGTCCGGGTGGCCGGGGCGGGGGCCACGTTCGGCGTCTTCGAGGCCCGGCGCGGGCTCTTCCCGGTGGGCGGGTCGACGGTGCGGCTGCGCCGCCAGATCCCCTTCACCGTGGCGATGGACATGCTGCTGACCGCTCGGGAGGTGTCGGCCGAGGAGGCGCTGCGGGTGGGATTGATCGGGCGGGTGGTCCCGGACGGGACGGCGCTGGACGAGGCGCTGGCCATCGCCGAGGTGATCTGCGCCAACGGCCCCCTCGCCGTGGAGGCCATCAAGCGGTCCGTCCGCGAGACCGAGGGCATGTCCGAGGAGGAGGGGCTGGCCCGGGAGCTCGAGATCGGCTGGCCGATCTTCGCCACCGAGGACGCCAGGGAGGGGCCCCGGGCGTTCGCCGAGAAGCGCACCCCGGAGTTCCGGCGCCGGTGACGGCCGGGCCGCCCCGCCGGGCATGAGCGACGACCGGCCGGACGCCGGGCAGCCGCTGCCCCCGCTGCCCGCCTCGGCCACGGCCGAGCACGGCAGCCCGCGTGCCGCCGCGGCTTCCCCGCGCAACCGCCTGGCGGCCGGCGTGCGGCGGGTGTCGGACCTCCTGGTGGGCCGGCCGCTGGAGGACGGGGACCTGGAGCAGGCGGCGGAGGCCCTGGAGCGGGTGGCCCGCGAGCTCGCCGCCGCCGCCGGCCCGGGCAAGGCGCCGCGCGGCATGCCCGACCACCGGGGCCATCCCCAGGACTTCTTCCCGACGAGCCCCGTCGTGGGGTACCACAACCCGCTGGCGCCGCCCGTGGACGTCTGGGCGGTCCGCGCCGACGACGGCGCTCTCGAGCTGCGCGGCCGGGCCTTCTACCGCTACCCGTACGAGGGGCCGCCCACCTGCGTGCACGGCGGGGTGATCGCCGAGCTCTTCGACGAGCTGCTCGGGGCCATGACCATCCTCAACGGCACGCCGGGGATGACCGGCACCCTGACCGTCCGCTACCGGCGGCCCACCCCGCTGCTGGCGCCGCTGGACCTGGAGGCCCGCATCACCTCGGTCGAGGGCCGGAAGATCTTCGCCCGGGGCGTGGTCCGCCACGACGGCGAGCCGACGGCGGAGGCCGAGGGCGTGTTCATCGCCGTGTGGCCGCAGAAGATGCTCGACATCCTCACCGTCAACGCCAGGGACGACCGCGGCGAGCTGGTGGACGCCGAGCTGCGGTCGTTCATCGAGCGCGGCGGCGAGATCCGGGGCGTGGACGGGCCGCCGCCCGCCTGACCGCCGCCCGCCTGACCGCCGCCCGCCTAACCGCCGCCCGCCTGACCGCCGCCGGGGCGACGGGGCCGGCGGCTACAGGGCCCGCTGGACGCCTTCCCAGTACGGGTCGCGCAGCTTGCGCTTGTAGAGCTTGCCGTTCGGATCCCGCGGCATCTCCTCGATGAACTCGATCGACTTGGGCGTCTTGAACTTCGCCAGCTTGTCGGCGCAGAACGCGAGCAGGTCCTCGGCGAGCTCCGGCCCGGGCGCCACGCCCTCGGCCGGCTCGACCACCGCCTTGACCTCCTCGCCCCAGTCCTCGTCGGGCACGCCGAAGACGGCCACGTCGCCGACGCCCGGGTGCATGAGCAGGACGTTCTCGATCTCGGCCGGGTAGATGTTGGCCCCGCCGGAGATGATCATGTCGATCTTGCGGTCCCGCAGGAAGAGGTAGCCGTCCTCGTCCAGGAACCCCACGTCCCCCACGGTGAAGAACTTCCCGATCCGGTTGCTGGCCGTCTTCTCCTTGTCATGGTGGTACTCGAAGTCGCCGGACTGCATGGCCATGTAGACGGTCCCGATCACCCCGGGCTCCTCGATGCGATCCCCGGCGTCGTCGAAGATGGCGATCTCCGAGATGGGCCACGGCCGGCCCACCGTCCCGGGCTTGCCCAGCCACTCCTCGGTGCTCACCACGGTGCCGCCGCCCTCGCTGGCGGCGTAGTACTCGTCGATCACCGAGCCCCACCACTCGATCATCCGGTGCTTCACGTCCACCGGGCACGGTGCGGCGGCGTGGATCATGTGCCGGAGTGACGAGAGGTCGTACCGGGCGCGGGCGTTATCCGGCAGGGACAGCAGCCGGTGGAACTGCGTGGGCACCATGTGCGACGTGGTGACCCGGTGGCGCTCGATCAGGCGCAGCATCTCCTCGGGCAGCCACTTGTCCATCAGCACCAGCGTGTGGCCGAAGTGGACCGAGGCCCCGCCGAAGCGCAGGACGGCCGTGTGGTAGAGCGGCGAGCCCACGATGTGGACGTTGCCGTCCTGGGGGTTGATCCCGAAGAGCAGCAGCAGGCCGCTGAGCCCGAGCGCCGCCTCCTCCGGCGAGGCCCCCGAGAGCGGGCGGTACACGCCCTTGGGGTTGCCGGTGGTGCCGGACGTGTAGTTCATCACGTCGCCGACGGTGCGGCCGGCCGGCGTGGTGGTGGGCTGGGTGTCCCGCAGGCGGGCGTACGAAGCGAAGCCGGTGATGTCGCCCACGGCCAGGCAGGCGGTCCCGGGGATCTCCGCCTCGCCGGCGGCGTCCACGCAGGCGTCGGCGAAGCGCTCGTGGCCCACGAGCACCTTGGCCCCGGAGTCCCGGAGGATGTACGCGATCTCGCCGGCCACGAGGTGGTGGTTGATCGGCACCAGGTACCACCCGGCCTGGAGGCAGGCCAGGTACAGCTCGATGATCTCGGCGCAGTTCGGCAGCACGGTGGCCACCACGTCCCCGGTGGTGAGGCCCAGCCCGCGCAGCCCGTGCACCACCTGGTTGGCCCGTCCCAGCAGCTCGCCGGCCGTCAGCCCGGTGCCGTCCGGGGCGACGAGCGCCAGGTGGTCCGGATCGTCCTGCGCCAGCGCCCAGAAGCCGAGGTCGCCCATGGTCTCTCCTCTGCCGAAGATCTGCCGGCGGTCGGGTGGCGGCCCCGCCGCGACGGCCGCCCGGCGGGCTGCGCCGACCGAGTGGCGGCGGCGCCCGGCCCAAGCTAGAACAGGTTCTAACTTCTCGTCAATCGGCGGTGGGCGCGCGCCGGCGGGCCGGGCGGCGTCCCGCATCGGGCAAGGGCACCAGAGCACAGGAGGCGGAGCAGGCCATGGCAGGGTTCCTGGAGGGCAGGGTGGTGGCGGTCACCGGGGGTGGCGGGGGCATCGGGCGCGCCGTGTCCCTGGCGTGCGCCGCCGAGGGGGCCAGGGTCCTGGTGGCCGACTACGGCGTGGGCATGGCCGGCGAGGACCCGTCGAGCGAGGTCGCCGAGCGCGTGGTGGGCGAGATCGCCCGGGCCGGCGGCGAGGCGGTGGCGGTCGCCGACGACATCTCCACCATGGAGGCAGGCCAGCGCCTGGTGGGCACGGCGCTCGAGCGGTACGGCCGGATCGACGGCGTGGTGGCCGTGGCCGGGATCCTCCGCGAGCGCATGCTCTTCAACATGAGCGAGGACGAGTGGGACGCGGTGGTCGCCACCCACCTGAAGGGCCACTTCACCGTCTTCCGGGCCGCCTCGGCGGCGATGCGCAAGCAGGAGGGCGGCGGCGCCCTGGTGGGGTTCGCCTCGGGCGCCTTCGCCGGCAGCGTGGCCCAGGCCAACTACTCGGCGGCCAAGGGAGGCGTGGTCTCCCTGGTGCGCTCGGCGGCGGCCGGCCTCCACCGCTACGGGATCACGGCGAACGCCATCGCCCCGGTGGCCCGCACCCGCATGTCGGCCAACGTGCCCATGGAGCTGGCGGAGATGGGCGACCCCGAGGACGTGGCCCCGATGGTGGTGTACCTGCTGAGCGACCGGGCGCGGCACGTGACCGGACAGGTCTACACGGTGGTCGGCTCGAAGATCGCCGTGTGGAACCAGCCGGTCGAGGTCCGCGCCGTCTTCGCCGAGGGACGCTGGACGCCCGAGGCGATCGCCGCCCGCCTGGACGCCACCGTGGGCCAGGAGCCCATGGGCCTCATCGCCAAGCTGGAGGAGTACCGGGCCGCCGCGGCGGCCGGGGACACCCCTAACTCCTGACCCGGATCGGGGGCGAGCCGGGGGGCGGCTCGATCGCCGCCGCGGCGTCCGCGCTGGCGGCGGCGTCGCCCCCGGGCGGGC